>JALWNR010000729.1 GCA_027083715.1 Bacteroidales bacterium | reverse complement strand
CTCAAGAGCTCCAATTGGTTATGTAGCAATTGCAGAAAATGAAATAACAACAAATCAAGGATTCAAAAATTTAATCGTAAAAGAAAATCTTGTAAATAACATATTCTTTTATTATCAACTAAAAAATTAAATTATTATAGAGGATTACAAATTATTGTTTGAGAATACTGTGAATTATATTTTAAAACCGATAATTGATAAGCATGAAAAAAACGATTTTTTTATTTTTCATTTTAAGTTTTGGATTTTTTTCAATTGCGCAGGAAAATTCAAATTATAAAGTATATTGGAAAAACAGTACACATATTGAAAGTGATGATGGTGCGTTTAAATTTCAATTTGGCGGACGAATTCAATATGATATTGCTACTTTTTTTGAAGGTGATGCAATTAAAGATAGTATAGGAACTTCAAAAAATGGTATGGAATTTCGCAGGGTACGTTTTTACAATTCAGGAACTATTTATACCAATATAAAATATAAATTGCAATTTGATTTTTCAGGTGGTACTGCTAAGTTAAATGATGCATACATTATGATTACAAAAATTCCGTTTATTGGTTTTCTGCAAATGGGACATTTTAAGGAACCTATTGGTTTTGAAGAATTAAGCAGCAGTAAATATCTAACTTTTATGGAACGTTCCTTAACATCAGAAGACGAACCGGCAAGAAATACCGGTTTTATGATTGGAAATTATCTTATTAAAAAACGTTTAGCATTTCGATTGGGGGTTTTTAAAGACGGTGATAGTTTTGGAAATAATATTGGCAAGCAAGATAAATATAATATTACCGGAAGACTGTGGGGAACCCCTATTTTTAAGCCTGAAAATAATACAGTTGTACATCTGGGAGCAGCCTACTCATACAGAAATCCGCAAAATAAAATATACAGTCTTGGTGTACGACCAGAGGCACATTTAGCACAAAAATACTTAAAAACCGGTGTGTTTATGGATGTAGATAATAGTCGGTTTTTACAAGCAGAGCTTGCTTATGTTGGAGGTCCTTTTTCTGCAATAGCAGAAGTAATACACTCGCAAATAAATCGTACTGACTCTCCTGATTTTATTTACACTGCCTATTATATTATGGGAAGCTATTTTCTTACAGGCGAAAGTAAACCATACAAAACCACCGGGAAGTTAAGCCGGATTAATCCAAAGAAAAATTTCGGGAATGGTGGTGCGGGTGCCTGGGAAATAGGCTTGCGCTATTCAGCAATGGATTTGAATAAAGAAAATGTAGCAGCAGGACGTTTAGACAATATTTCTTTTGCTTTAAACTGGTACCTTAATCCTGCCACACGTATAATGACTAATTATATTTTTGTAAATATGAAAGATGTGGATGTAGCCAATATAATACAAATGCGCGTACAAATAGAATTTTAGCTGTAAGTGAATGATAAAGCAAACATAAAAGAATTGAGTGCAAGAATAAAAACCGAGGCAATACGTCTCGGTTTTGCAGCTTGCGGTATTTCAAAAGCTGCTTATTTAAAAGATGATGCTCAACGACTTAAAACTTATCTTAAAAAAAATTATCATGGTAAGATGAGCTATATGGCTAATCACTTTGATAAACGTACAGACCCGCGCCTTTTAGTTGAAAATGCCAAGTCCGTAATTAGTGTACTTCTTAACTATTATCCAGGGGAAAAGCAAAACGATTTAGCAGCACCCATAATCTCAAAATACGCTTATGGAAAAGATTATCACTACGTGATAAAAGAAAAATTAAATGAGTTGTTGGCTTTTATAAAAAAATTAAACCCGGAAACAGAAGGACGAGCATTTGTTGATTCGGCTCCGGTAATGGAACGTGCGTGGGCACGCGAAGCTGGACTTGGTTGGATTGGCAAGCACGGACTGCTTATTAATAAGCAAATTGGTTCTTTTGTTTTTATCGGTGAACTGATTATTAATACCGATTTGACATACGATACACCCATAAAAGAATATTGTGGCACTTGTACCCGCTGCATTAATGCCTGCCCTACTAATGCAATAATTGCCGACAAAACTATTGACGCACGAAAATGTATTTCTTATTTGACCATAGAATTAAAAGGAGCTATTCCTCAGGAATTTACAGGAAAATTATCAAATAGAGTGTTTGGATGTGATATATGTCAGGATGTATGTCCGCACAACAGTAAATCGGTACCACATAATCATGAGGAACTAAAACCAATTCAAGGACTTTTAGAAATGAGTAAAACTGATTGGTACACGATGGACAAAACCAATTTTAACAAAATATTTAAACATTCGCCCCTTAAACGCACGGGATATAAAGGAATAAAAC
>JALWNR010000728.1 GCA_027083715.1 Bacteroidales bacterium | reverse complement strand
ATTATAGGTAGTTTCAGGAACTTTGGACATATAAACGGGAAAATAATTAATAATTGTAAAATGAAATTTACTAAAGTAAAAATCTTCTTTTAAAAAAGTATGTGAACCTGCAAAAGTAATAAAAATTAATAGTTTTCATAAAAATATTGTGCGTTTTTCCAAAATTATTTGTATTTTTCAAAGATATACAATTTTAAGTAGCTAGACATGAACGAATGCATTGGAATAAATATCCGAAAAGAGCTTATTAATTTTAGTCCTGATGATTCAAGAGTTATTACTAAATTTTTTACTCCCGGGAATAATAGTAGAGAGTATAACATTATCAGCAGAGTGTTAACGCTCTCAGAAGATGAACTGAAAAAAATTCTTGCACAAACCATTGCTCGTTTTGAACATAGGCACAGAAATATTAAAAGAGTTTTTAAAGATAATTTTGAACGTATAAATACAGAAGGTGATTTATCCATGCTTTCGCTCAATCAGAAATTATTGATTGGTGCCTATTTTACAATGGAATACTCTATTGAGTCGGCTGCATTGTTTAATCCTTCAATTGTTCCTGCTCCTTATCAGGATTCAAATTCAGATATACTTAATGTAATAATCAGTTTTCGTGCGGTTGGAGAAGGGCATATTTCATCCATTGTTTTTCGTAAAGGACTTATTAATAAAGAAGGTATTTTAGATGTCGAAACCAAGAGTGCTACCGTAGAGCAAGCCAAAATTATACCTCATCATACTTATCAGAAAGAATCTTTTATCTCAAAACTAAAAGAACTAAAGAGTTATGATTTAGTTAAGGATATTTTTGATAATTTACTGGATGAGTTTACCTATAAAGAACTTTTGGAAAGTATTGCTCGATTTAAAAAGAAGAAAGAAAAAAAGAAAAGGAAAATTATTAGTGAAAAAGTACCACGCTATATACAAACCATTGAAGTATTAGAATGGTTGGCAGAATCAACATACAGTGTTCAGTTTGAAAAAGGTTTGGATATTTCGGGGCGTGTATTGTTTCCTATGTCAAAAAATGACAGTAAAGGTTTGGAAGATGCACGTTTTGTTCAATTTGTTGATAATAAAGGTGATAAGCGCTACTATGCTACTTACACTGCTTACAATGGGCGAACTATTTTGCCTCAGTTGATTGAAACCGAGGATTTTGCTAATTTTAAAATCACCACCTTAAACGGTAACGGTTCGCAAAATAAAGGAATGGCACTGTTCCCTGAAAAAATTAAGAATAAGTATGCAATGATTTCGCGTAATGATAATGAAAATTTGTTTATTATGTTTTCTGATGATATTTATTATTGGGAAAAACCACAATTAATAAAAGAGCCTGAATTATATTGGGAGTTTTTTCAAATTGGTAATTCCGGTTCTCCTTTAAAAACAGAAAAAGGCTGGCTGTTACTTACTCACGGAGTAGGTCCTGTGCGCACTTATTATTTGGGAGCTGTTTTGCTCGATATAGAAAATCCGCAAAAAATTATTGCTCGCCTTAAAGAACCTTTGCTTATGGCTGGTGAAAACGAACGTGATGGATATGTGCCTAATGTGGTATATTCTTGTGGTGCAATTATTCATAACAAGCGTTTAATCATACCATATGCCATGTCTGATACTCGCTCGGGTATTGCAAGTTTATTATTAGAAGATTTGTTGTGTAAAATGAAACGGGTTTAATATACATTGCAAAGATACAAATCAATTGTGTGAAGTTTGGTGTCTTTGCACAGCTACTGTGCCTGCATAATCTTTGAATTTTTCTCTTTACAAGCGTAGCTTGTAAAAAATATAATAATATGTCGGCGGAATACGATGCCTTGTATCTGTTTCGATTCGCAGGAATGCTTAAATAGAATTTCAAGCTACACCCAAGCTTTAGCCTCATGAGCCGAAGGCAAATAAATTTGAGTGTGTTTGTTTTGTGATAAAGCCAGATTAATGTGTTGCTAACAAAGGCACCTGTTTTAATTTTTGGGACACCCTAACAATTTTTAACAATAATTTGAACAGAAACACTATCGGATTTATTTTTCTTTTTAGGTAAAAACATTCACAAATATAGCACGGGATATTCATCTTTTAAGAATCACCATTATAAATCAATGAGTTAAGATTTTTTTATAAAGTTCGGAAATTGGAAAAAGCACCAAAGGTGCGTTAATTATTAGCCCTGTCTGTTAGGGCAGGGGGCTTGTATATTGCATTACCATAAAGCACCAAAGGTGCGTAATAATTAATCCCAAACATATTTTTCATTATAATCAATTTTATATTTTTTTAGAAATGCCCTGTATTCGTC
>JALWNR010000727.1 GCA_027083715.1 Bacteroidales bacterium | reverse complement strand
TATTTGTGTTTTTTGACATATAATAGTATATTTATCCCAAATTTAACAACCTAAATAGTATATATTATGAAAAAAATTACATTAACACTATTAAGTTTTATTCTAACATTCAGCATGTTTGCCGGTGGATTGGTTACCAATACCAATCAAAGTGCAGCCTGGACAAGAATGCTGAACAGAAATGCTACTGTTGAAATTGATGCTGTATTTTTTAACCCGGCAGCATTAACAAAATTAGAAGATGGATTTCATTTGTCATTAAGTAACCAAATTATTGGACAAACTAAAAGTATTACGAACTCAGCTCTTGGAGGCAGAACTTTTGACGGTGATGTTTTTGCACCTGTTTATCCTAGTGTATCAGCAGCTTATAAGACCGGAAAATTTGCTTTTTCATTTGGTTTTTACCCAGTAGGTGGTGGAGGTAGTGCAGAATTTAACGATGGTGTACCTTCTATTGAAATGGGTATTGCTTCTTTACCAACTGCTCTTGCAACTCTTGGTGCAACAGGAGCTTATTCTTATAATACATATTTGGAAGGCTCTTCTGTGTATTTTGGTATCCAGGGAGGTATTAGCTATGAAATTAATGATATGATTTCTGTTTTTGCAGGTGCCCGTTATGTTATGGCTAAAAATACATATAGCGGCTATATCAGAGATGTTACATTACAAACAGCAGACCCAAACTCACCTTTGACAAATGCATCCGTTACCGCAATGGCTGATGCTACAAAGGCAGGAGGTGATAATTTACAAGCTGCATTCGATGCGCAACTACTTGACCCTGCATATCCTATTAATGGAGCTACAGATCCGGACGGAACTGTTACAAACGGACTTATTGCATTAGGATACACACAGGCACAAATAGACCAAATGAATATGGGAGATGCTCAGACAGCATTTTATGGAGCTGCAACAAATATGTACACTGCAGCAGGAGCACTGGCTGATCAAGAACTGGATGCAGAGCAAACAGGTTCCGGTATTACGCCTATTATCGGTGTTAATCTTTCATTAATGGAAGATCGCTTAAATATTGGTTTAAAATATGAATTTAAAACTGCTTTAACTCTGACAAACAGTACAACAAAAGATATTGTTACCGGTGTAGATCCTGTAACAGGCACACCAACGACCATGTTCCCTGACGGAGCAGAAGTAAATGCGGACATCCCTGCATTATTATCAGGTGGTGTAAGCTTTAAAGTTACAGATGCTTTGCGTATTGAAGCTGATTTTGAAACTTATTTTGACAAAAACGTTGATTGGGTACGTACTAATCCTTTTACAGGAGATGACATTACTGCAGACGATTTTATTGATGCTGGATATATGGTTTATGGTTTAGGTTTAGAATACACTATATCTGATGCCTTATTGATTAGCGCCGGATGGAGTGGTTCGCAAACCGGAGTAAATGATAAATATCAAACAGATTTAAGCTATAGCTTAAATACAAATACTTTTGGTGCCGGATTTGCATACAGCATTAACGATATGATTAAATTAAACTTGGGTGGATATTATGTAATGTATGCTGAAAATACCATTCAGTATCCGGTTACAACAACTACTTTCTATACCCAAACTTATGATACTAAACTATGGGGAATTGGAATTGGTTTAGATTTTAGTTTCTAAAAGTATTAGATAAGACATCTCTAAACCTGGCAGGCTTAAAAACCTGTCAGGTTTTTTCGTTTATTAATACTTATTAAATACATTTAACGTTTTTATAAGCAAAAGCTTTAGATATGAAAAAATTTATCTTTTCACTAATTTTTTTAATTACAGGACTACAAGTTGGTGCTCAACAACTAAATATTCCTAACTTTGCATGGGCTACTCATCCTATGAAAATAAATAAAATAGAGCGCATGGGCGATGTAACAGTTGTTGAATTATCCATCACTAACCAAAAAGCATCCGGAGGAAGTTTTTGTGCCGACAAAAATATTTACATTATGGATGTATTAAGCGGGAAAAAATATCATTTGCTTTATTCAAAAGGCATTCCGGTTTGCCCTGATAGCTATAAATTTGCAGGCATTGGTGAAGTACTAACTTTTCAATTATATTTTCCTCCTGTTGATACTAAAACTAAATACATAAACATTGTTGAAAACTGTGATAATTACTGTTTTTCAATCAGTGGTGTAATATTAAACAAGGATCTTAATGAAGATATTAATTTAGCTTACCAATATTATAAAGAGAACAAACTTGATTTTGCCATATTTGCTTTTAAAAAGGCTGTGGAAAAATATCCTGATTATCCGTTTGGAAAATTTTATATTGATTTAATCCAAGTTTATATTGAAAAAAATGATGTTGCCAATGCAAAAATTTGGTACAATAAGCTTAAATCATCTAACTTTATTGATAAAAACGAAGTTCTTCATCAATTACAAAATGCTGCATTTTACAATCAACTGGTATTTTAATTGATTCAAAACATCATGCCAAATAAAGCTTTTAAGTCAATTTTTGAAGCAGAATTGCTGGATGAACTATATCAAATGAAAAGTATCAGCTTACCGGCAAACAGTGTTTTATTAGAATCAGGAAGTTATATAAAAGTAATTCCGGTGGTTATAAGCGGAAAAATAAAAGTAATCAAGAAATCAGAAAGTGATAAAGAAATTTTATTGTATCATATCTCACCCGCAGAAAGTTGTATTTTATCCATAACTGCATCTTTTAATAACGAGAAAAGTAAAGTTTATGCACTAACGGAAACAGATACGGAGCTAATTGCTGTTCCGTCTTCAAAAATAAAGGAATGGATGAATAAATATGTAAGTTGGCGTGCTTTTCTTATGAAATTATACAATGAGCGGCTTGTTGAATTACTAAGCATTTTGGATGAAGTAGCATTTAAACACATTGATTTTAGATTAATAGAGCGGCTCAAAGAAAAAGCTGAAAATGACAATAAGGAAATAAAAATTACCCACCAACAACTAGCCGACGAGCTTGGAACAGCCCGTGAAGTAGTTTCCAGGCTACTTAAAAAACTTGAAAGTCAGGGAAAAATTAAAATATACCGTGGAAAAATTAAAATTATAGGTGTTTTGTAACTTTTGTCACCGTTATTTAGATTCAGGCTAAATAATTTTGTCGTAGTATTCATCAAAAATTATATAGTTATGAAACATAATGTAGGTAAAGCAGACAAAATTATACGAATTATTCTGGCAATTATTATTGCAGGTCTAGGTTATTACTATCAAAGTTGGTGGGGATTGGTGGCAATTGTGCCCTTAGCAACCGCTTTTATGAATTTTTGTCCCTTATATCCGATTTTCGGGATAAGTACTTGTAAAAAAAAGGATTGATTTTGAGTGAGTTCTGCGTAATTGTCTGATAATAGGCAATTACGCTATTCTTTATTTATTAATTTCCCTCCGATAAATTCAAAGGTATAAAAAGCATGCTCTCCGCCATCAACGGCAACTTGCTTATAAATAAGACAGTCTAAGTTTCTTTCAAGCGCAGTTTTTCGTGCTTGTTTAACGGCAAACATAAAATCGTTCCCATAAATACCAATTCTGATAAGTCCTGCTTCCCGATAGGGTGGAGCTGTAACTTCCGATAAATATAATTTTACGGGTTCGGTTTGTTGTATATCGTAAACTTGGTTTGTTGACGAACTTACCGGTATAAACTGGTTCATGGGACTACATGCACTAAGAAAGACCAAGGCAATGACAAAAAACAATGTAGATTTCATTTTAATTTGTTTAGCTTAATGAATTATTCTCTATTTTTGCTGAATAAACAAATGTACAAAAAATGAAGCAATATCTTGACTTATTACAGCATGTTTTAGATACCGGAATAAAAAAAGAAGACCGCACGGGAACAGGAACAATTAGTACTTTCGGTTACCAAATGCGTTTCGATTTACAAAAAGGTTTTCCTTTATTGAGCACAAAAAAAATACATCTACCTTCGGTAATTCATGAACTTTTGTGGTTTATTAAAGGCGATACCAATGTTAAATATCTTCAGGAGAATAAAGTGCGCATCTGGAACGAGTGGGCGGACGAAAATGGTGAACTGGGCAGAATCTATGGCTACCAGTGGCGCTCGTGGACAGCAGAAGACCGAAACATTGACCAGTTGAAACAAGTTATTGAAAGCATTAAAAACAACCCAAACTCCCGCAGGCACATCGTAAGTGCATGGAATGTGGGCGATTTGGATAAAATGAACTTACCTCCCTGCCACATACTGTATCAGTTTTATGTAGCCGAAGGGAAATTATCCTGCCAGCTATATCAACGAAGTGCAGACATTTTTCTGGGAGTCCCTTTTAATATAGCATCTTATGCTCTTTTACTGATGATGATGGCGCAGGTTACCGGATTGCAGCCGGGCGAATTTATTCACACTCTGGGCGATGCTCATATTTATTTAAACCATATTGAACAAGTAAAACTGCAATTAAGCAGAGAAACGCGAAAACTGCCCGAAATGAAACTAAATAAAAATGTCAAATCTTTATTTGAATTTAAATATGAAGATTTTGAATTATTGAACTATAATCCACACCCACATATTAAAGGAAAAATATCGGTTTAGAGTGAAAACATATAAAGTATAAAGTAATTTGAAAGCAAATGACTATATCAATAATAGCAGCACTTGATAAAAACAATGCAATTGGCTACAAAAATAATTTACTTTGTTATTTACCTGCCGATTTAAAGCATTTTAAGCAGCTCACCACAGGACACACTATTGTAATGGGGCGAAAAACTTTTGAATCTTTACCCAAGGGAGCTTTACCCAAGAGAAAAAATGTTGTAGTCACTAAAAATAAGAATTTCCGTTGTGAAAATTGTGAAGTAATTCACTCACCGGATGAACTTTTTGGTCTATCGCACGAAAGTGAGGAAATTTTTATTATTGGCGGAGCTCAAATTTACAATTTATTTATTAATAAAGCCGACAGGCTCTACCTTACACATATTCATCACCGATTTGAAGCAGATACTTATTTCCCTGAATTTGATAAAAACAAGTGGGAGATTATTGAAAAAGAAGATTTTGAACCGGATGAGAAAAATAAATTCAGCTTTTCTTTTGTTAACTATATCAATGTTAGTCCGAAATAAAAAAAGGTAAAAGTATTTGATATCCAATAGCGTAATTACAAGAGATATAGTTTTGGAGTACTGGGATGAAGAAAAGTATCTTTCAGCTCAATAATCCTGCCACATAAGTATTTTACAAAAAATTAGAACATTTTATCAGGGTATTTTATTTTTTAAGTGTTATAGAAGTGAATATCAAAAATGACCGGTTATAAACATTATTGAATAATCACTTAAAAATTTAGAAATCATGAAAACACTTAAATTTAGTTTAGTAATTGCAGCTTTTTTCAGCTTTGTATTTTTCAGCTCATGTGAAAAAGACAATATTATCAACACAGACAATACAGTAGCTGATGCTGAAGATGTTGCAGCCTCAGAAGATATGTTTGATGATGCATTTGACCAGGCAGAAATTTATGAAAACGGAACACAAAAATCAAGCGATACTGCTGATTATTGTATGCCTACAATTACTATTGAATATCCTGATAACACTCCTTACCCGAGAGTAGTAACCATTGATTACGGAACAGATGGTTGTACCGGAAGAAACGGAGCTGTTCGTAAAGGAAAAATTATTGTAACCGTTACCGGATATTTTCTTGAAACAGGTTCTAAACGAATTGTAACTTTTGAAAATTTCTCGGTTAATGATTACCAAATAATGGGTACAAAAACAGTAACCAATATGGGACAAAATGATGCAGGAAACTGGGTTCGTAAAATTGAAGTGGATGGAAAAGTTATTACTCCTGACGGGAAAGAGATTACCAGAGTATCTACAAGAGAGAGAGAATGGATTGAAGGTGTCGATACTCCGTTTTTTTTCTGGGATGATGTATTTTCAATTACCGGACGTGCCAGTGGAGTGAACAGGGAAGGTATTGCCTACACAGCTGAAATTACAAAGCCTTTAATTAAAGCGCGCAATTGTCGTTGGATACAGGAAGGTACAGTTAGTATTACTACGGAAAATGCCACTGTTTCATTAGATTATGGAGACGGAACCTGCGATAATGTTGCCATATTAACAGTAAACGGAGAAGAAAGAGAAATAAAATTCAGATGGTAAATATTTGTCAGTTGTTTTTAAAGGGGCTTCCGGTTTGGAAGCCTTTTTTATTTCCAAAATCATAGAAATTATAAAAGCTCCTAACAAATTATGACACTCTCCTAAAAAGTGTGTAAAGTTGATTTAGTCGTTCATCCGTTTTGTTTTTCGTCAAAACAGTGAACTACTGAATCAGTTTATTCCGAATTTATTACGGGAGGCTTAACCCTCATAAAATCATCAGTCCAGCTCATTCCTCGCTTTCTGATTATTAATTTGGGTTTATTTTGCCAAAAGCATATCACTGTATGATACCGAAACTAAATCCTTATCCTTAACATTAAAAAGTTTCAAATAATAATTGCATTGTTCCAGCAAACTTTCACGCTCTTCTTCACTATTGCCAATTGCCTCAATTTCAATAAACTCACCTAGTTCTTTCACTTTATCAAGATGAAATTTCACATTGCCGATAAAGTAAATTTCCCGTTTCTTATCCACAGTAACCAGCTCAGAAAGTGCATTTTGCAATACTTCTTTCAGCCCGTTGATTTCTTTGGTACGATACAAAGAGACATCACTTTCTTTTGGCTGGCGGCTATTTTCACGTTTGTAAAATATTAATGAATTTTCAATATTGCCCTGTCGTAATTTTAAACGTCCCTCGGCAACTTTAAAATAGGTATCAATCTGATGATCAGTGCCTTTAAAATCTGCATTTTGTTCTTTTAAAATACTACGTATTTTATCGTTTTGCTCCGATTTTGCTTTTATTTCAATATTAATATGCTTCATGTGCTACTATAATTCTCCGTTTTCAATGCGAATAACAATGTCTTCAATCATTTTGTCATCACCTACGGGGTCGTATTCCATTTTCAGATTATTACCAAACAAACGGGCAACAGACTGCCAGAAAAAAGCATTCAAAGAGCCTTTCAGCTCTTTAACAATGGCATAGGTTGTGTATCCGGTTTCTCTGTTTATCAATTTTACCAAAATACGACCTTGAGTGTAAGTTAATTTACGTAGTTTTCCTTCAAATTGTTCTTTAAGTTCATTTTCCTTTCGTTTCAAATATTCTTTTTTCTCTTTTTCCGTTTTATAATCATCCAGATGACTATGTATTTCAGTCAATTGCTCACTAACAATACGCGAATAAGGATAAACCTTTTTTACATAACGTACTAAGCGTGAATACCTCCGGTATTGTTTGCGTGATTTAAAACGAAACGGAGGACGGATGATAATTTCGCGTAAACCTACATGAATTACCGTATCACCTTCAATGACATCGCCATACACTAAATATCCTTCATAATTTTTTAAAGCTCTGGCGCTGTCAATATCAATAGGAGTCTGTCCGGACACAATATCTGTAACAAGCAGGAAGAAAAATAATATGAATATTTGTTTATTCATGAGTGCACTTTATAAGCTCTCCGGACATTTGTAAAACACCTGAAACTACATCTTATTTATAACGCACAAAAAACAAAAATGTTTGCCTACAATCTGTTTTTTCTCCAGTCTGAAACAGTTTGTTTCTGTCCGTTAAGGTTGAAATTAGCAGTTTGTGCCGTTTTCTCAAAAATATTAGCGGCAATAATGGCTGCAACTTGTTCCATTTCTGCATCTGTATTTTTACTGTTTTTTTCGGGATGAAAATAATTTTGTACAAAATGCGTGTTGTAATCTCCTGAAACAAAGGCTTCCGATTCCATAACAAATTTTCCAAAAGACAATGTAGTTTCGATTCCCAGAATACGATATTCATCAATGGCACGTTTCATTCTGGCAATTGCCTCCTCCCTGTCTTTACCGTAGGTAATTAATTTAGCAATCATCGGGTCATAATAAATTGGAATATCCATTCCCTGCTCATAACCATCATCAACACGAACACCAATCCCTTGCGGGCGTTTATACATTTTTAGTTTGCCGATATTCGGTAAAAAATTATTTGCAGGATCTTCGGCATACACACGCAATTCAATAGCATGACCATTAATATACAAATCATCCTGAGCAAAAGAAAGTTTTTCTCCACGAGCAACTCTGATTTGCTCTTTTACTAGATCGATGCCTGTAATATATTCAGTTACAGGATGTTCTACCTGTAAGCGGGTATTCATTTCCAGAAAATAAAACTTGCCGTTATCGTATAAAAATTCAACCGTTCCGGCACCTACATAGTTGCATGCACGAGCCACATCTACAGCACTTTCACCCATTTTTTTACGCAATTCGGGCGTTAAAACAGCAGATGGAGCTTCTTCGATTACTTTCTGATGGCGACGCTGTACCGAACATTCCCTTTCAAACAAATAAATAATGTTTCCATGCGTATCAGCCAGAATCTGTATTTCAATATGGCGAGGCGACTCTACATATTTTTCAATAAAAACCGCACCATTACCAAAAGCAGAAGTTGCTTCATTAACAGCTAGTTGCATTTGTTCTTCAAAATCTTTTTCCTGATGAACAATGCGCATCCCTTTGCCACCACCTCCTGCCGAAGCTTTGATTAAAATAGGATAGCCTACTTCTTTTGCCACTTTTTTCGCTTCGCTCACATCGGTCATGGCTTCATCCGTGCCCGGAACCATCGGGATATTATAAGCTTTTACCGCTGCTTTTGCTGATAGTTTATCTCCCATTATTTCAATGGCTTCGGGTGAAGGTCCGATAAAAACAATGCCTGCATCCATAACTTTTTTTGCAAATCCGGCATTTTCCGATAAAAAACCGTATCCGGGATGAATGGCATCAACGCCCAACTGTTTACAAACTTCAATAATTTTATCATCAACAAGGTATGATTGATTTGAAGGTGGAGGTCCCAGCAACACGGCTTCATCTGCATATCTAACATGCAAAGCATCACGGTCGGCTTCGGAATATACCGCCACTGTTTTAATTCCCATCTCTTTTGCCGAACGCATTACTCTCAATGCGATTTCTCCACGGTTAGCAATCAATATTTTTTTCATTTTTGCTTAAATTTAGCTTTGAAATTTATTTGCAATATAGGTAATTAGCCGTAATTTTCAAAAAAAGAAACCTTCACGATTTTAGAAATAAATATCGTGAAGGTTTTGATGTAATACTAAGCGTTTTTACTCAATTATTTCAGTAATCACCGAAGAACTTTCCAGCTTACCTTTTTTATCATAGTTTTCTGTTTTAACAACTCCAACCCCCGGTGCCATCCATTGTGCCGAAGAAGTATGAACTTTTTTAAACAGCACTTTTGTATCTGTATCTGCGGTTATCTTAACACAATCAAAAGTACCGGCGGAGGTAGTAACTTTTTCAAATTTCTCAACTTTCCGGTTGGTTACATTTATGGTAATTGACACCAATTTAATACCTGAATTACGAACCGTTACTGTAGCACTTGCATCGGGTAAGGTCTGCCCTGCTTTTAAATTTGAAGGAATAAACATTTCGTTTGTACTAATTTCAATATCCATACCCTGATAAGCATTCATGATGTCGCTATTCATATACGAATCCCAATTTACCTCAAATTTACCATCTTCGCAACGAAGGGTAAATTCATGAATCAGTAATGAATCGGGTACATCCTCAGAGTTTTTAGCTTCCGTTCTGTTTTGTACTTTCACTTCCTGATAGTTAGTACCTTCTTTATAATCCAAAACCTTTTGATAAAGTTTTGAAGTTTCTTTTCCCTTTTTATCATAATAGGTAGTTACCACCGTAGTTCCTACTTTAGTAGGAAAATAAAAACTGCAATCCTGTGCCATCGCTTTTGTAAACAAAGCCGCAACAATTATTAAACTTGTAGTAATAAATTTTTTCATAATAGTAAGTGTTTTTGTATTAATGAATTAAAGT
>JALWNR010000726.1 GCA_027083715.1 Bacteroidales bacterium | reverse complement strand
GTCTTTATTAATTTTACAGATGTAATGATTTTTTCCATTGGTTAAAACCAAATACGAAGTATTGTATTGCATATTGTATCTAACTGCCTGATCAAAGACTTCTTGTGTTAATTTTATATTTTCTGCTTTACATTCAATAATCATTAAAACTTGGGCGTTTTTTGAATATACAATAATGTCTGTACGTTGTTTTTGCTCTTTTCCGGGAATTTTTTGTTCAATCCCGATTAATCCTTTCGGGTAATTTTTTTCTTCGATTAGGTATTTGATAAAATTTTGCCTTACCCACTCTTCGGGTGTTAGACGTACATATTTTTTACGTATGTGGTCAAAAATATATTTTTTGTCAGCTTTTGTAATTATTTTTACAGGATATTTTATATTCGGATTAATCATTGTATATTTGCACAATTTTATATTTCCAATAACACACAACTACCTATTAGTTTAACAAACTGTTTTTCAAGGTAAAATAAAGCTATGCTTTAATTATCGGCACTTATTTCTTATGCCGTAAAAATAATACAAACATACGAAGAAGAAAACTTAAGAGGAAAATTATATTTTTTATTAACCTAAATACATAATAATATGACTACCAAACAAGAAATTGTAGAAAATTGGTTACCTAGATATACCAATAGACCCCTAAAAGATTTCACTCAACATATTTTATTAACAAATTTTCGGCATTATGTAGATTTATTTGCTCAATGGTATAATGTACCCGTTTTAGGGGAAGATCGCCCTATGCAGAGTGCATCTGCCAATGGTATTACTTTAGTAAATTTTGGAATGGGCAGCCCAAATGCAGCTACTATTATGGATTTGTTAAGCGCTATTGATCCTAAGGCTGTATTATTTTTGGGTAAATGCGGTGGATTAAAGAAAAAAAATAAGGTGGGTGATTTAATTTTACCAATTGCAGCTATTCGTAGCGAGGGTACCTCAAATGATTATTTACCACCCGAAGTTCCTTCATTACCTGCTTTTAATTTACAACGTGCTGTTTCAACAGCTATTCGTGATTATGGACGTGATTATTGGACTGGGACAGTATTTACTACTAATAAGCGTGTTTGGGAATATGATGAGCGTTTTAAAAAATACCTTGAAAAAACACGTGCTATGGCAATTGATATGGAAACTGCTACTATTTTTACCGTTGGTTTTTTTAATGAAATCCCATCAGGAGCTTTATTATTAGTATCTGATCAGCCTATGGTACCGGACGGTGTAAAAACAGACCATTCGGATGAATTGGTTACCGATAATTTTGTAGAAGAACATCTGAAAATTGGTATTGAAGCTTTATCGGTAATTATTCATGATAAAAAATCAGTGAAGCATTTGAAGTTTTAGATTTTAGCAATATATCTTAGTACTGTTTTTTTAGATGATATATTATATGGTTTTATGTGGGAGTATTGGCTGTTTCTAAAATTATTATTTGAATTATAGTTTTAAAGCAGCCATTGTTTTTATAATTTTTCACCATAAATAATTACGGATCCGGCAATTTCTTTCATTAAAGGTATTTTTTCTGCTATTTCACCTGTTTTTTTTACAAAAGGGATCAAAATTTTAGGTACGGAGGGATGTAAAAAATCGTAAGGAAAGATTTTGATGTTTAAAAAGCCTATCTGTTGCATCAGTTTTTTAAAACGCCAACGAATAATTGCAGTTTCATCAGGAGAGTCTCCCATCCATTTTTTTACAGCAGGAACATTTTTTTGTACAAAGATTTGTGGGTTAATCATATTGGGTTCGGCAAAAATCATTTGTCCCTTAGGTTTGAGTACCCGATAGATTTCTTTCAATGATTTTTCAAAATCCAAATGATGAAGTATAGAACTTCCATAAACTGTATCAAAACTGTTACTTTCAAAACTTAGAGCCATCGCATCTTCTATTTTAAAATCTATATTCGGTAACTTTTTTCTTGCATGTGTCAATAAGTCTTCTGAAATATCAATTGCCGTAATTTGAGCTTTTGTAGCTGAATAAACTTTTTCGGTGAATAATCCGGTACCACAACCTATTTCTAATGCTTTTGATTGAGTATTCAGCTTTGATAGGTTTATAAAATAATTGGCTCTCCTTTGAGCTCGGATTTGTCCTGCCGGACTAGTCCATCCCCAAATATCTTCTGCCTTTTTACTTATTTTTTTACCGTGTTTTATTTCGTTGGATATTTTTGTTTCAAGTTTTGCCATAATCAGATATCTATTTTAGAGTTTACCTTTATATATTTTTACAGAGTTTTACATTTTGATAGTAACAAAGATAGAAACTTATCAACAAAAAGGTTTTTAC
>JALWNR010000725.1 GCA_027083715.1 Bacteroidales bacterium | reverse complement strand
GAGAAAATATTATGTATTTTTTTGATATGAATGTTAAAATCAAATGATTTTACAATACATCAACAAACCATTGTGGAAATAGCTCAACTTAAAATGTTGAGCTATTCCATTTTTATTTTTTCTCGATCTTTAAATTTTTGGGATTTTTTACTTTTTGTTTTAGCAAAGCAATATCTAAAACATCCATTATATCATCCACATAATGAAATTTCAAACCTGAAATATAAACTTCGTTTATATCCAAAATATCTTTTTCATTTTCTTTCGACAGGATAATATCTGTAATTCCAACACGTTTGGCTGCTAAAATCTTTTCCTTAATTCCTCCTACAGGCAATACTTTTCCACGCAGGGTAATTTCGCCGGTCATGGCAATATTTTTCTTTATTTTTCTTTGTGTTAAAGCCGAAGCCATTGACGTAGCCATAGTGATTCCTGCCGATGGACCATCCTTAGGAATAGCACCTTCGGGCACATGTAAATGAATATTCCAATTATCAAATACCTCTGCCGGAATACCCAATTGCTCAATATGCGCTTTTATATATTCAAGAGCAATTACTGCCGATTCTTTCATCACATTCCCTAAATTTCCAGTAAGTGTTAAATTACCTTTTCCACGACTAAGACTGGTTTCAATCAATAATATTTCGCCACCAACTGCCGTCCAGGCCAAACCCGTTACCACTCCGGCATATTCATTACCCTGATAAGTTCTTCTTGTAAACTTAGGTGTACCCAATAGTTCAGGTAAATCTTCTGTCTTTAATTTTGGATTATATTCTTCCTCAAAAGCTATTTTTTTGGCAATTTTACGTGCTAATTTAGCCAATTGTTTATCCAACTGACGCACACCGGATTCACGAGTATAATGTTCAATTATTTTTTCCAGTACATTTTTACTTAAAGACAATTGTGTTTTCTTCAAGCCATGTTCTTTCAATTGCTTGAGCAATAAATGTCTTTTAGCAATTTCTACCTTTTCTTCAAGCAAATAACCGCTAATATCAATAATCTCCATACGATCGCGCAAAGCAGGACTGATATTTCCCAGATAATTTGCCGTGGCAATAAACATTACTTTCGATAAATCATACTCTAATTCCAAATAATTATCGTAGAAAGTACTGTTTTGCTCAGGGTCAAGTACTTCCAAAAGTGCAGATGAAGGATCGCCCCTAAAATCCGTACCCACTTTATCAATCTCGTCCAAAATAAAAACAGGATTTGATGATTTTGCCTTTTTTATGCTTTGAATAATCCTGCCCGGCATTGCCCCAATGTATGTTTTACGATGTCCGCGAATTTCCGATTCATCATGTAAACCACCTAATGAAATACGGGCAAATTTACGGTTTAATGCAGTTGCTATAGATTTTCCAAGTGAAGTTTTTCCTACTCCGGGAGGTCCTAAAAGACAAATAATAGGTGCTTTCAAGTCTCCTTTTAATTTTAAAACAGCCAAATGCTCTAAAATACGCTCTTTTACTTGGTCTAAACCAAAATGGTCTTTATCTAATATTTTCTGAGCACGTTTCAAATCAAAATTATCTTCGGTATATTCGTTCCAAGGCAAATCTACCAAAGTTTGCAAATAAGTAATATTATTTCCGTATTCAGGCGATGCAGAATTAGTACGTTGTAATTTAGCTATTTCTTTTTCAAATACTTCAGCAACCTCTTTCGACCATTTTTTGCCTTTGGCTTTTTTACGCAATTCTTCAATCTGCAAATCTACAGGATCAGTTCCCAACTCATTCTGAATTGCTTTCATTTGCTGATGCAAAAAGTACTCTTTTTGCTGCTGCTCTATATCGGATTTTACTTTGTTTTGGATATTATCTTTCAGTTCAAGCTTTTGAACTTCAACACTTAAATATTGCAATAAATTTTCCGCCCTGACTTTTAAATCATCCGTTTCAAGAAGCTTTTGTTTATCTTCTGCAGGAATATCACTGTTTGAGCAAATAAAATTGATTAAAAATCGAGGATTTTCAATATTTTTTAACGCAAAAACTGCTTCTTGCGGGATATGGGTTGAGAGTTCGATAATACGTATGGATAAATCCTTTAAAGAAGCGGTAATTGCTTCAAACTCAGCATCATTTTCAGCAGGAAAAATATCAGGCATTTCAATTACACGGGCATGCAAATACGGTTTTTCTTTTGTAAATTCAGTAGCAAAAAAACGTTTAAAACCCTGAATAACAACAGTGGTAGAGCCATCAGGCATTTCCAATACCTTAATAATTTGCGCCAGTGTACCTACACGATACAAATCTTCTGGTTTCGGATCGTCAATTTTACTGTCTTTTTGGGTAAGAATAC
>JALWNR010000724.1 GCA_027083715.1 Bacteroidales bacterium | reverse complement strand
TTACCGTAGGTAAAATATAATGATTACTAAAAACGAAACGAGAAGCAGCAAAAGTCTCTCCTTGAATATTTACGGCAGCGCTAATACCTGCGTCATAGCGTTCGCCAAATATTAAACCTGTACGGTTGCCACTATTTGCATCTACAAATAATAAAGCTAAACTGTAATTATACATAGCATTCACAAAATACGCACTACCATTACCAACGGTACCTGTGAAAAAAGGTAAAATTTTTCCCGAACGGGTCATATGAGCAATCAGCATCGCCTCAGCATCTTCTACTACAGAAAATTTAGTATCCCACTGCTGTGCAAATGTAGCCGTAAATTTAGTAAGCTGTGAACTACGAGAATCTCTGTCATAATTCAGTAATAGAAATCCCTTATCCGGTGTTTGCGAAGCGGCTAAAGGATAGACAATATCATTAAAACTTTCAACAACAACAGCAGACTGATTGGCATCATCTACCTTCATTATATATGTTCCAAGCGAAGTTCTGTCCATACATATAAAATGCAGTTCATTACCTTCTACAATAAAGCCTTCAACAGGGCTAACATATGGTTCAGGAATAGTTGCCTGCCACAAAAGTTCACCGTACATATCGGTACGAATAATATGTGTGCTTAAAAATTTACGAGTAGTATCTACCGATAGCGCATTTAAAATATAATAACCACCATCGCCGGATTGAATTATTGACAAAGGGTAATATGATAAATCCGAATTACTGTCATCGTATATTTTTGCAAAAATATTTTCCGGATTAATCGTATCTTTTTTACATTGACTAAAAAACAGAACTAACAATAAAGGTAAAATTAAACTCTTGATATTCATATATTCTTTTTTAAATTTTTGATTCGATTTTATTCTTTAATTTGATTTGCAAAAAATATAAGGTCCATTCTTTTTTTCATTACACACCAAAGGAACTGTAATATTAACCGTAAAGGCAATATTATTAAACAAAACATCATCCGAAATATCATAATTACCAATAACCTGATTGTTCCCATACCGACTTGCAGTTGAACTAAGTGGTGTTAATAAAAAACGATAATTTGCTTCAAAACCAATTAAAGTTCTTCCCGCTGCATAACGAATGCCTGCTCCGGCAAGTATTCCAAACTGATTTTTTTTGTAAATACCATTAGAATTTACCGTTGAGCTGGAATTAAGTATTTGATTATCTAATGTTTCTGTAATATCGGTATATGAATCTGAATTCATCAACATCGTATAATATCCTCCACCCTGCACGTATGGTTGCCATTTTTGAGCTTTAAAATAATAGCCCACAATCAGAGGTATTTCAAAAAAACGCATACTTTGTTTATATTCCAACAGATAGTTCAAATTAGTGGAACCTGTCCATGAATATTCAGTACTGTAACGATATGAATAATCATTTATTGAAGGCTGAACACTTATTTTAATAGCTTGTGTAATACTGTATCGCAAAATAAAACCCATTTGATAACCTAAATTTTGATAAAAAGGATTATAATCCTTTTCTGAATTGCTGCCACTAAAAATAGAATTTCCGGTAGTAGGAATAACCAATGAAAAATTTACTCCTCCTTTTATTCCCATAGTGAAATTTTCAAAACTAAAACCTTTTGCCTTGATTTTTTGTATTTCTAAAACATTATTTAACAATTCGTTAAGCGGTTTTTCATATAAATCCTGAGCAGATACAATATAGGAATTGACAATAAGTAACAGTAGTAATAGCTTTTTATACATAATTATCCATTTTAAAGGTAATAAAAGTTAAACGTATATTAATCTCTTTTATTTTTTGAAATTATTTTATACCTTAAATTAAGTATAAATATACACAATTTTTTAATTTAGCGTTTTAATAATTCATATTTCTTGTATTAAAAAGTATATATTATGAGAAAAAAAGGTTGGGTGTTACGGGTGATATTGATAAAAAAAAGGTGCTAAGATTAAAACTTTTGATGAGGAACCAAAAAGTGTAGAAATACACCCGGACCCTTATGCTGGTAAAGAATTTTTAAAAGAGGTCTTGCATTAGCAGGCCTCTTCTTAGATTAAATCTTGAACCTGGAAGTATTCAGGTTTTTTTTCAATAAAAACTTCGTGTGGAGTTAGTCAATTCAAAGACTTTCTTGGTCTGTTATTTAACTTGTCTTCTATTTTCTGAATATCACTTGGACTAAGTTTATCATGTATTTTTCCTTTGGGAAGGTATTGTCTGAATCAAGAACCCCGAGGCAGAGCCTCGGGGTATGGCCGGAATGCATGACTCTAGAGAAGTTTTAGTTGGGTGATTTCTTTCGTATTTCCCTCTGTTCCTTG
>JALWNR010000723.1:970-10098 GCA_027083715.1 Bacteroidales bacterium | reverse complement strand
TCGATACAGAGTATAAAAAAATCCTTGATGCTATTACGGATGTTATATTTATTGTGAGTACAAGCGGAAAAATCTTATTTACAAATAGCCAAACAAAACCAATTTTAGGCTATATACCGGAAAAAATCGAAGGAAAAAATTTCACTAAATTTATACCCAAAAAAGAGATAATAAAATATTTGAGAAGACTCAAAGAAGTTTTTCAAAACCGCCAAATACCATTATTTGAAACCTATATCCTTCATGCCGACGGACATCAAATTCCCATTGAAATATCAGCTAAAATAATGGAATATCAAGGCAAGTTTGCTGCAATAGGAACGATACGTGATATTACTGAGCGTAAAAATGCAGAACAAGCACTGATTGAAAGCGAAAAGAATTTTCGTTTGCTATTTGAAAATGCGCCTTTCGGTATTTATACAGCAACACCCGAAGGAAGTATTTTGGAAATAAATAATGAGGCTCTAAGAATAATAGGATCACCATCGGCAGAAGCCTCTAAAAAAATAAACATATTAACATTTCCTCCCCTAATTGAAAATGGATATGCTTTTGCTTTTAGAGAGTGCATAAGAAAAGGGAAAAAAATAAATTTTGAGCGTCTGTATGTCTCAAAATGGGGTAAAAATGCTGTAATATCAAGTCAATTAATTCCTTTAAAAGATGAAATGGGAGAAATTGTCAAAATTTATACGGTAATGCAAGATATTAGTGCACGAAAACAGGCAGAGCAAAGACTTAAAGAACAAAATGAAGAATATTCTAAACTGGTATATGAATATCAAAATCAGAATAAAAAATTGATTGAAGCGAAATTAAAAGCAGATGAATCAAATCGCCTAAAAAGTGAGTTTTTAACTAATATGAGTCATGAAATAAGAACTCCCATGAATGCCATCATAGGATTTTCAGAAGTTTTGCAAATGCAATTAAACGATGAAAAATACTTATCTTATGTAGATAAAATTATGTCGAGTGGTAATAATCTGCTTGGACTAATAAATGATATATTGGATCTTTCAAAAATGGAAGCTAAGCAAATTGAAATAAAACCGGATAAAATAAAAGTACGCAAAATATTAGATGAAGTTGCATCAATCCTCTCCGGAATATCTAAACAAAAACAAGTTCCAATTTTTTTAAATATAAATAAAAAATTACCAAAATATATTTATACTGATGCCTTTCGTTTAAAGCAAATTTTAATGAATTTAGTGAGTAATGCTTTAAAATTTACCGAAAAAGGTCAAGTATCCATAAACTCATATGCTCGACCTACTAAAAATCAAGAACTAATTGATTTTATTATTGAGGTTAGCGATACAGGCATAGGAATCCCGGAAGAAGAGTTTCAAACTATTTTTCAAAGTTTTAGCCGTATTGCCCAAGACGATCGCCTTTATGGCGGCACAGGCTTAGGCTTAGCCATTACCCGACAACTTGTAGAATTAATGAATGGTTCAATTTCGGTAAAAAGTCAGATAGGGCTGGGTTCTACATTTACCATCTTATTTAGAAATACAAAAATATCATACGAATAAAAAGGAGAAAGCTATTTCTTTAGCTCCAAAATTTCCAAATCTTTAATTTTATCTTTATCAATAACAAATCGCAAGGCAGTACGTATTTTATGAAAACCCGATTTCCCTGCAGCTCCCGGATTGATATATAAAAGTTCTAATTCTTTATCATACATTACCTTAAGAATATGCGAATGCCCTGCAACAAATAGTTGAGGTTTTAGTTCTTGCAAAACAGCTTTAATGCCTTTTGCATATTTTTTCGGATAACCGCCAATATGAGTAATAAATACTTTTACATTTTCACAATTAAAATTTAATGACTCCGGTAATTCATTTCTAAACTCTATTCCATCAATATTTCCATAAACAGCACGCACCGGTTTAATTGATTTTAATTTGTTTAAAACTTCCATACTCCCTATATCGCCTGCATGCCAAATTTCATCAACCTCTTTAAAAAAATCTAAAATTCTATCGTCAATATATGAATGTGTATCGGAAAGCAAAGCAATTTTTTTCATCTTTACACTTTAATTTGATAATTTTACGGCAAATATATACAAATATGCATATTTTTTATACACCCGATATAAAAGGAAGCAATTACAGCTTAAATGAAAATGAATCAAAACACTGCATACGTGTTTTGAGACTAAAAAATGGTGATAATGTTAATCTTATTGACGGAACAGGTGGTTTTTATTTAGCCGAAATTATAGATGATCATCCTAAACGTTGCGTTCTAAAAATTATACAAACTGAAAAAGAATACGGAAAGCGAGACTATCATTTAAGCATAGCTGTTGCTCCTACTAAAAATATTGAGCGATATGAATGGTTTCTGGAAAAATCTACCGAAATAGGTGTCGATGAATTTATTCCGTTTATCAGCCAACAATCAGAACGGAAAGTGATAAAACAAGAACGTTTGAACAAAATTATTAATGCAGCCGTTAAACAATCTATTCAGGCTTATCGTCCAAAGCTTTCAAATATGTTAAAATTTAAAGATTTAATTAACCTGAAATTTGAAGGAAAAAAATTTATAGCTCATTGTTTTAATATTGATAAACCTTACTTAAAAAATCAAATTCAAAAAGGAGATAAAGTTTTAATACTCATTGGACCGGAAGGAGATTTTACCAAAAACGAAATAGAACAAGCCAAAGCCAAAGGGTTTAAAGAAATAAGTTTGGGTAACAGTCGCTTACGAACTGAAACAGCAGGAATTGTGGCAGTACACACCGTATGTTTGATTAACGAATAAATTCTAATTATTCAGGATCTTTGCAGGGCTTTGTGTTCTTACATTTTGTACTTTATTGGATACAAGTAAACCACTTAAATATTTTGTAAGCAAGTAATGCCGATGCTACATCAAAATGGTACAATAAATTGTACTATTTTGAATGTTCAATCGGTATAGTCTGTCATAAAAGGCATCATCATATGTTCTAAACTAAATCCAATATCTATTTTATTGGGCACTAAAACATGCTGAACAACATAATCATTAAGGGGTTTCATAATTTCATTAACAAATTAATTAATACAACTGACAAATATAGCGAATGCTTTTAAGTAAAAAATTGGTCAATACATGTAAATATACTTTTGTTTATGCTATTTTTTTATAATTTTATGAAACCATTATTTAATGAATCTAAATAGAAATAACACAAAGAATAGTAACCTTAAACATTATATTATGAAGCATTTGAAGTATTTTATAATTATTGTATTTTTATTTATGGGTTTTCTTGGCTTAGCCCAAAATACTGACCAAGTAAAAAAACGTGGACCTGCTGATGAATATTCAAGAAATTCAGTTTCATATGTTTTGCTTGATTTTCAGGATAACCGTTTTAGTGATTATCTGAAAAAAGCAATATATCAAGCCAGTGTTCCTTCAAAATTTGATTATAACGATATTAAAAATAAGGTGTACAAAGCACCCTATTTCCATGTTGAAAATCCTAATTTTAAGAAAAATGCTGAGGCAGTACGAAAAAGTTTAGCTGCTGAAAAATATGCCAATGAAATTGTGAAATTCTGGTGGAATATTGATGATCAAGGGAATTATTCAACAGATATAATTCAAAAAAGAGGTTTTTATAATGCTACCGATTGGGATGTTGAAAAAGCAGATGCTGAAAAACGTGGTCGTACAGCCTTAGCCGATGCCGGAGAAAAGCTTATTGCAAAAAGCTATGTTTTGGTATTCGATTTTCATGATATTAAAACCATGAAAGAAATTTATGATGCTCAAGATGCAAAAGCAATGAAACTTGCAAAAAAATTAGGAACAGAATTTACTCCTGTTGAGCGAAAAAAGAATGGTTTTACCGGTAAATTAACAACTTATTTGTTTAAAGTAAATTATTCCGATACTGTACAAGGCTATTTTATGGATGCTTTTATTGATGATCAAAAAATCGATTTACAAAAGTTGGATAATATTTTTCAAGAAGTTTATTCCCCACTTACCTATATAACAAAAGAAGAAGTTACCGTAGATGGAACCCAAGCCAATCCGGGACAATTTTTAGCTCCCGCCATACAAAAAACAAAAGAACAATTAATGGCAAAATTGGTCAATGACGGAATTAACAAAGTATTTAACAGTTTAGAAAAATCCTATGAAGAATTTCGTGTAAAAACACCTTTGGTAAATACCCATCCTCTGGAAGCAAAAATTGGAAAAAAAGAAGGTTTAACACATGAGCGAAGATATTTTGTCTGGGAATATGTAGCAAACAACAAAGGCGATGTTGTTGCCAGAAAACGAGGAGAAATCAGAGCAAGAAAAGTAGTTGATAACCGTACTGATGAATTAGGGCAAACACAAACCTCTATTTTTTATCAAATAGGTGGTCGTAAATTAAGGGAAGGAATGACTTTACAAGAGCGTAAAGATGCCGGAATTGGTATTTCAGGTGGTTTTAGTTTTATTGGAGGAGGATTTGTTCATGCAGATATTAATGTAGGACAGTGGTTAGATATACCAATAAGGCAATTTAAACTATATGGTGATTTGTTTTTCAGAGGTAAAGATTTGATAGCTCAAAGTCCCGTTGGGACCATGCCTATTGCCGAAGAAAACTATTCATTTACTTCCTTTTCAATTGGTATTCAAAAAGAGTACCCTTTTGCACGGAATTATCATTTTGGATGGTATATTGGTTGGACAGGTGAAAACGTAAGTTGGACAGATATGAATGACGGCGAAAGCTTGTCTGCCAGCGGAATTAACTGGGGAGCACAAATTGGTGCTAATTTATTTTCACCAAGTGTTCAGCTGATTATGCGTTTCAATAGTCATAACTACGGTTCATTATATTATACTGCTGATAACGATACAGAATCTGTTGATACAGGTATCAATATGAGTGATATGTTTCCGGACCGTCGCTTCTTTGGAGCAGATTTATCACTGAGAATTAACTTTTAGTCAAACTTATTGAGGTATTTATATAATTCAATAATAGTTTTCGTTTAATAGATAAAATCTTATAGATTCATTTTTAATAACAAACAAATAAATACTATGAAAAAATTAAACTTTTTATTGGCATTGATTTTTATCATCTCATTAGCCGATACTTCAGTTGCACAGGTAAGAAAAGAATTTAAAAAACTCTGGGCAAGTGATGTAAGCTATGAAGTTACCGTTGTAGGCATTGGTACTGATGGTACAAAACTGTTGAAAGTTTGGGGTTATGATAAAAAAGCCGACCTTGCCAAAATTGATGCAAAAAAAAATGCAGTTGCTGCATGTTTGTTTAAAGGTGCAGTAGGTTCGCGCGAGAAAGTAGTTAAGCCTATTATTCCGGATCCTAATCAGGCAGAAGCACATGCTGCTTATTTTGAAAAATTCTTTGAAACAGGTGGTCAATATCTACAATATGTGGGTATAACTAATGATGCAACCGGCAGAGATATTGTAAAAATGAAAAAAGGATATAAAGTTGGTGTGGTTGTATCAGTAAATTATGATGCACTGAGAAAAGAAATGGAACGTCAGGGTATTGTAAAATCATTAAGCAACGTAATGGGAAAAGCTAAAAAACCAACCATTATGGTAGTTCCTTCCGATGCTTGGTGTATTCAAAACGGTTATACAATGACTTTTGATAATCAAGGAAGAACAGAAACATTACCTGATTACAAAGCTGCACTGCAAAACAATACCGATTTGTTATTGGTAATAGGAAAATTAAATACTTTGATGGCAGAAAGAGGTTTCCCTGCTAAAAACCTGGAAACTGAAATGAAAAATATTGAATCGCGCACTGCCGAAATGAATATGATGAGTAGCAAAGAGTCCGGATCAGCTATTAAAGAATCGCCTATTGATTTATTGAAAAGAACAGCAAAAGCCGATATTATAATTCAACTAACATGGTCGGTTAATAAACAAGGACCTAAAAAATCAATAACGTTTAACCTTCAAGGTTTAGATGCTTACACCGGAAAACAAGTTGCCGGAGCACAAGGAACCGGAGCACCTTCTTACACAGCAGAATTACCTTTACTGTTAGAAGAAGCTGTTTTGGCACATTTGGATAATTTTAATGCTCAATTAATCCAGCATTTTACTGATATTGCGGCAAATGGTCGTGAAATTTTAGTTAACATTCAAGTTTGGGATAATGCCGATATTGATTTAGAAGAAGAATACGACTACGATGGCGAAGAAGATGAGCTAATTGTTCATATTGAGAATTGGATTGCCGATAATGCATATAACGGACAATATAATTTATCGGATGCTACTGAAAACTTTGCAAAATTTGAACAAGTACGTATTCCTTTATTTTACGAACGAAAAGGAAAACAAAGGGCTATGGATGCAAGACGTTTTGTAAATGGTTTAAGAAAATTTCTGAAAGAAGAACCTTTTGGTATCGAATCAAAAGTTTATATGCGTGGTTTGGGCGAAGCTTGGTTAATTCTTGGTGAAAAGTAAACCTATATTAATTTTATAAAATTTGTACTCTTAAATAATTAAAATGAAACATTCATGAGCCGCTATACAGCGGAAGACACACCAGTTTATGATTATTATAATATAATAATCATAAACCATAATTTTAGTGAATGTTCTATGAGACCTTTAAAATAATTAAAAAAATATACTCATGAAAAATAAAGTAATTATCATAATATCCATTTTGATGCTAAACTTTACAGGTTTTGCTCAAAATGATTTAGGAACCATTGATGATTTCGGTAGAGTTGCATTAGCTCCTGTGTTACCAAATGATATGGGAGATATGCCATCGGCAGCACGCAATTTACTGCTTACCAAACTTGGACAAATTGCTGCCAAAAACGGATTAGCTTCTGCTGCTGTTGAACCACAGTTTTTGATTACGGCTACCGTTGATGTTATTTCAAAAGATATAACACCAACAGCACCACCTATGGTGGCTATGAATTTAGAAATCAATATGTATATTGTAGATTATGTAAACAAAACAATTTTTAGCTCATACACTTATAGTGCAAAAGGAGTTGGCAAAACTGATACTAAAGCATACATCCAAGGGATTAAAAATATCAACCCTAAATCTTCAAAAATCAGAAGTTTTGTAAAGAGAGGAAAAAATAAAATTATAGAATATTATAATACCCAATGCGATGTGATTATTAAAGAAGCACAAGCCTTAGAAAAAGTACAAAAATATGAAGAGGCAATCACTAAACTAATTAGTGTACCCGAAGTTTGCCAAGAATGCTATTTTAAGGCATTGGATGCTGTTGAACCTATTTATAAAAAAATGATTGGCGAAAACTGTAAAGAGGATGTAACAGCAGCCAAAACAGCTTTGCAAAATAATGATGTAGATGCAGCTAAAAGATACCTGATGAATGTTCAGCCCGGTACAGAGTGCTATGACCAAGCTGTTGATTTAGCCAAACAAATAAACAGTATGCAAATGGAAATTGCCACTGAACAAGGAGATACTACAACTGTTGAAGAGTTTGTTTTGCAGGCAACTCCGCCGGCTACTCGCGAAGAAAAAGTTGCTGCATATAAACAAGTTGGGCATGAATATGCTCAAAACGAAAGTAGTGAAGCTCCCGAAGAGTATGATTTAGAGTTTGTTGAAAACTACTAATTATATATTTGAATTGATACGATGATTTAAAATCATCGTATCAATCACTTAATTTAAATTATATATTATGAAGTATAAAAACTACCTGAAATTAATGTTTGTGGCAATCTTTTCTATTTTGCTTACTCATACTTTTGCTCAGGAAAAAGTAATTGAAAAAAGCAAAAAGAAAAAACCCGAATGGGTAAACGCCACAATCAAAGATTATATTATTGTTACCGGAAGGGGTAAAACTATTGACGAAGCAAAAGATCAGGTTTTACCCGAAATTCGTACTGAAATTATGAATTCAGTAGCAATTTATGTTCGGTCTTCAAGTGAAATTACCATTGAAAATGAAAATAAAAACAATGTAATTAACACTATTGAACGCTTTAAAAATAAATCTACCTTGCAAACTGCCGATATTCCTGCTTTAAAAGGTCTTTCATTAAACAAAGCAGAAGACTATTATTGGGAAAAAATTATGGATAAGAAAACCAAAGAAATTACGGTAGCTTATCATGTAAAATATCCTTTTAGTGAGGCAGAAATGCAAAAAATTATCCGTGAATTTAATAAACAAGATCAGGAAATGACTACAAAGTTAAATTCCTTGATTAATGGTATGGATAATATTAAATCAATTGAAGAAATTTCAACCAGTATTAAAGAACTACAAAACTTAGCCGATTATTTTATTGATCAGCGGAAAGAAAAAGCCGAGATGGGAATCATCCGCTATAAAGATATGCTAAATTCTGTAGAGCTGGTTCCAATTGAAAACACTCCGGGAAAATTAATTTATGCATTTAAAATTGGTGAAAAGTATTATGCTTCTTCAAAAAAGCCTAAATATAAGAACTCTGAGTGTGTTGCTATTACATCGCGTACAACAAAAGGTTACGAGCAAATCATTAAATATGAGTATGAAGACTGTATGGAAGACGAACCCAATCAAATTACTGTAAAGTATAAATTTGGAAATACACGGGTTGAAAAAACTTTCTATTTTGATATTACTTCAAATATGGTTCAGGCATTTGTTCGCGGAGATATAATTTTAAAAGCTTTGGATAAAGATGCAGATAATGTTAACAGTTTTAAACTGGATATGACCTTAGGTTCTAAATACGATGCACCTTTTATAGTTGATAAAGTGGTTTTAAAATGGTCGAATCTACCACCTGTAACGATTAATAATATAAATAAAGAATTTGCAGGTAAAGGAACCCATAATCTAGTAATTACCGTTAATGAGCCTATTGATTTGAAAAAAACAAGTTCAAAAAACAAACCTTCAATGGATGGAACTATCTTTTTTAAGTCAAAAGCAACAGGAGAAACGAAAAGATATAATTTTTACGGTCAAAATGTAGAAACTGACTGGTAATTTTATCTATGAAAATAAACCAATTACATAAACAAAAGGTTATTTTCTCAAAGAATGCTTTACATTTATACAGATATTAATATAAAATCTAATTTCAGAAAAAAA
>JALWNR010000723.1:0-960 GCA_027083715.1 Bacteroidales bacterium | reverse complement strand
ATATAAAATCGTTAATATTACAAAAGTTTTCATTAAGAAAATAAATAGAAATAAATATTAATTAAAAACAATTTAATCATGAAAAAAGTATTAATTATTTTATCAGCACTTTTCTTACTATTTAGTGTTGCACCTACCGATAGTTTTGGTCAAATTAAATCGCGTAAGGAACTGCAAAAAGAAAGAAAGCAACTTAGAAACAAAATTAAAGAGAAAGCTGTTAAACAAGCAAGAAAGGAAGCTAAACGTCTTGAAAAAGAAGAAGGTTGGAGAGTATTTCCAGGTGATAAACCATTAGAGAAAATGCTTGAAGATTCTTGGATGAAACAATATGAAATGAAGTATGACCCTGCAACTGGTGGCGAAACAAATGCATATATTTGGGCAACAGGTAATGCAGTGGCAAAAACTAAATCAGCAGGTAAAATGCAAGCTATGGAATTAGCCAAAGTAGAATTGGCAGGTCAATTAAAAACTCATGTTGCTGCTTTAACTACTGCTAATATTGCAAATGCACAACTTTCGGGTGTTGATGCTGAAACGGAACAAAGCATTGTTCAAACTGCTAAAAATATTACTGCAGCTACTTTAACACAAATTAAACCAACTGTTGTACTTTATAGAACAAAAATTCCGAAAAAAGAATTAAAGAAAAACAATAAACAACAATTGGCACCGGGTACGGTTGAAGTACAAGTAATGTTATTCTATGATTTATATCAAGCTGATTATCAAACTCGTGAAGCTATTAAGCAAGAGCTAAAAGACAAATTAAAAGATAATGAGGCCGAATTAAAGAAATTAATGGATTTATAATCTTTCGACATAACGATAAATTAAAAGGCTTGCTTTTGGTAAGCCTTTTTTTTGTTTTTTAACATAAACACTAATTTAGCCCGCAAAATTACCTTCGATGAGGTGCTTCGCAGTTCACCACTTTTGTTATAGTTACATTACAAT
>JALWNR010000722.1 GCA_027083715.1 Bacteroidales bacterium | reverse complement strand
GTTTAAACCCTCTAAATATATTCCTGAAAAATACGAAGAAGATAAAAAATTATTAATTTCTGAACTAAACGAAAAAGGGTACAGAGATGCTAAAATACTTAGTGATACTCTTATTGCTAATGAAGATGGAACTTTAAAACTAATTATTAAATTAGATGAAGGAGATCAGTATTTTTTTAGAAATGTAAAATGGGTGGGAAATAAAAAATTCTCATCTGAGCAATTAAATAGAGTTTTAAGAATAAAAAGAGGTGATATTTATGATCAGTCCTTACTTGATAAACGTTTAATGTCGGATGATGATGCGGTTAGCAATCTTTATATGGATGATGGTTATTTGTTTTTTAACGTTACCCCCGTTGAAGTAAGAGTTGAAAATGATTCTATTGACTTAGAAATGCGAATTTTTGAAGGACCACAAGCAACCGTTAAGGATGTGATTATAACGGGAAACACCCGAACAAACGATCATGTAATCAGACGTGAGATAAGAACCTTACCCGGAGAATTATTCAGTAAATCGGATATTATTCGTACGGTTAGAGAGTTAGCACAGTTAGGTCATTTTGACCCCGAGCAAATTGTTCCTACACCAAAACCCAACCCTGCAGACGGAACCGTTGATTTAGAATACTCTTTGGTTGAAAAAGCCAATGACCAGATTGAGCTCTCCGGTGGCTGGGGTGCAGGAATGATAATCGGTACCTTAGGTTTAAGCTTCAACAATTTTTCAACTCGAAATATTTTTGACAAGAAAGCCTGGCAGCCGCTCCCCACTGGCGATGGACAAAAATTGAGCATTAGAGCACAAACAAATGGAAAGTATTATCAAAATTATAGTTTATCATTTGTAGAACCTTGGTTGGGAGGTAGAAAACCCAACTCTATGTCTTTTTCAGTATCGCATACTATACAGTCAAGAGGAGCCTATAACCCATACAGTACAGGTTATAGTTACTACCCTACTACTGCAGCTGAGTCTGATTCAAGAATGCAAATTACCAGTGTATCTTTAGGTTTTGGACGACGCCTAAAATGGCCGGATGATTACTTTAGTTTGTATAATGAACTAAGCTATCGTCATTATGATTTAAATGAATACGCTTTATTTCCAGGTTTAGCTACAGGTAAAGCAAATCAACTCGCTTTTAATAATGTTATTTCAAGAAATTCTGTAGATAATCCGCTTTACTCTCGTAGAGGTTCTTCTTTTTCATTAGGACTTGAATTTACATTACCTGTTTCATTGTGGGACGGTAGAGATTATGCAAATATGGAAGGTGAAGAAAAGTATAAATGGTTAGAGTATTATAAATGGACTTTTAAAGCCGAATGGTTTACTCAATTAGTAGGTGATTTGGTGTTTCATGCTAAGGCAGATTACGGTTTTATTGGATATTATAATAGTGATATTGGACCGGCACCTACAGAAGGTTATGAATTTGGAGGAGATGGAATGGGCTATTATGTTTATGGAAAAACTATTGTTGGTTTGCGTGGATATGATAATGGAACATTAACTCCTACCGGAGGAGGATATATCTACAATAAATATACTTTTGAACTTAGATATCCTATTGCTTTAACGCAAGCAGCTACTATTTACGGACTTTCTTTTTTCGAATCAGGAGCCTCCTGGAAAGATTTTTCCGAGTATAATCCGTTTGGGATGTATCGTTCGGCAGGGGTAGGTGTTCGTATATTTTTACCAATGCTAGGGCTTATTGGTATCGACTGGGCTTATGGGTTTGATAATCTTCCGGGTCAAATTGATCCAAGTGGTTCGCGCTTTCATTTTATCTTAGGTCAGCAATTTTAAATTAATATATAAGTTATGAACAAATTTATTTTTTTACTATTTATTACCCTGTTTTTTATAAATACGGCAAATGCCCAAAGAGTTATTTATGTAGATACGGAATATATTTTAAGTAAAATACCTGCTTATCAGGAAGCAATTAAAAAACTGGATGCCTATTCAGCTAAATGGCAGACAGAAGTAGAGGGTGCTTATCAAACAGTAGAAAATAAATATAAAGCCTATCAAAATGAAAAAGTATTGCTTTCGGATGAAATGAAAAAGCAAAGAGAACAAGAAATTATTGAATTGGAAAAAACAGCAAAAAGCCTGAAAAAGAAATATTTTGGTGTAAATGGCGAACTATTTAAAAAAAGACAAGAGCTGATAAAACCGATCCAGGATAATATTTATGAAGCAATTAAACAAATGGCAACTGAAGGAAATTATGCTTCGGTAATTGATGCTGTTAGCGGAAAAGTTTTATATTTAGATTTAAAATATGATAAAAGTGATGATATTTTAAAAAAATTAGGT
>JALWNR010000721.1 GCA_027083715.1 Bacteroidales bacterium | reverse complement strand
TTTTATTACACAACAGATGTTCATTTAGCTTCTTTTATTCTACCAAAGCATATTTTTGAAGAAATTAAAGACGTTATAAAAGTGTAAAATGAAAAGTAAAAAATTTAAAAACGGAATAGTTTTAACAGGAGGGATAGGGACAGGCAAAAGCACTGTTGCTTTATTTTTAAAAATGTATGGATATACTCGTGATGAAATTTCTAATCTAAACCCCGAACAATTAAGTTATGGGAATAAAAAAATAATTAAAGAGAAAAGAAAAAAAATTGTAAAAGAAATTATAAATAAAGGAAAACTTTCTTTAGAATGGAGAGCCCAAAAAAAAGACGGAACGCCTTTTTGGATAAATGTGGACTTAAAAAAAATTAAAATTGGTAATAATAATCTCATATTGTCAATTATTAAAGACATTACCCAGCAAAAAGAAGATGCTATACAGCTTAAACTTTATAGAAATCATTTGAAAGAACTCGTGGCAGAAAAAACCAAGCAATTAGAACAAGCCAATGAAACGCTTAAAATAACCAATGATAACCTGCAGTTACAAAAAGAAGAAGTATTAGCAGCTCTCGAAGAACTTCAAAACATGCAACAGCAACTTATTCAAACTGAAAAGTTAGCTTCCTTGGGTCTTTTAGCAGCAGGTGTTGCTCATGAAATCAATAATCCGCTGAACTTCATACAAGGTGGTGTATATGCTGCCGAAAATTATTTGCAACAAAATATTGAAACAAAACATTATGAGGAGGTAAAGCCATTATTTGAAGGAATTAAAGAAGGTGTTCGTAGGGCTACAGATATAGTTACCAGTTTAAATCAATACAGCAGAACAGACGACCATGATAAAGAAAAATGTGATATTCACCAAATTTTAGATAATTGTGTGGTAATGCTCAATCATCAAATAAAAAGAAAAATTATTTTGAAAAAAGAATATACCGATGAAAAACATGAATTAAGAGCTAATGAAGGTAAACTTCATCAAGTATTTATAAATATCCTTCAAAATGCAATACATGCTATTGAAAGTGAAGGAGAAATAAACATTAAAACCAAAGTAATAAAAGATGAAAAAAAACTTATTGTTAAAATAAGTGATACGGGCAAAGGAATAAGCCAGCAAAATTTAGAAAAAATATTTGACCCGTTTTTTACAACAAAAGATGTGGGTAAAGGTACCGGCTTAGGTATGTCTATTTCATTACAAATTATTAATGATCATAATGGTGAAATCAAATACAATTCTGTTGAAAATAAAGGAACAGAGGTAATCATTTCACTCCCAATTAAAAATTAAATTTGCATTTATGGAGAAAAAAATAAATATACTTTATGTAGATGACGAACAGATAAATTTACAACTTTTTTCAATGTTGTTTGAAAAAAAATTTAATATTCTCACTGCATTATCCGGCAACGAAGGATTAAATATTTTAGAATCAAAAAACGATTTTTCTATTGTTATTAGCGACATGAAAATGCCGGAAATGAATGGTATTGAATTTATTAAAAAAGCACGGGAAAAATATAAAAACATACGCTATTTTATTTTAACAGGGTTTGAAATAACCAAAGAAATATCAGAGGCTTTAAAACAAAAAATAATTTGCAGCTATTTTAAAAAACCGTTTATCCCAATTGATATTGAAAAAAAAATTGAAGAAGTCCTATATAATAAACCCTAAATTAAACCATCATGAGTGAAACAAAAATAATCAATTACAAAGGAATAAATATTTTCTATATGGATTTTTCTAATGCTAAAAGCAGGGAAGAAATAAATGAAGTCTTGACAGAAAGTATCAATTATATCCGTTACCAACCAAAAAACTCTGTAATAGCATTAACTAATATGACAGATATGTTTTTTAATAATGATATTCGAAATGATTTTCAAGAATTTTTAAAAGGAAACAAGTCTTTCATAAAAATAAGTTCTGTTTTTGGAATGTCCGGTTTAGCACGCTTTCTTTTTAATTCATTAATGAAAGTTACCGGAAGAGAAGTACGTTCTTTTGAAAATATGAACGATGCACAAGAGTTCCTTGTAAAAAATTTATAACTAATAAAGCTAAAACCTCAACAATTACACTATTTTGAAGTTTAAAAAACAACTTTAATTGAAAAAAATAGTTGCATTAATATTAATCACACCATTGTGAAACTTTTGTATAATTTCACACTAAAATATTCCATTTTTGAGCTCAACGCAGAAGCTACAATACTATCAAGCAAATTAAGAAACCGCTCATGAGTAAGCATTAATTTATAATTTTATTTTTAAACTTTGTTTAAAAATTGGCAAATTCTTTGCAATAGATAAATGGACAATATAAAAT
>JALWNR010000720.1 GCA_027083715.1 Bacteroidales bacterium | reverse complement strand
TCAATAAACAATACTCAATAAACAATACTCAATAAACAATACTCAATAAACAATAATCAATAAACAATAATCAATAAACAATAATCAATAAACAATACTCAATAAACAATAATCAATAAACAATAATCAATAAACAATAATCAATAAACAATAATCAATAAACAATATTCAATAAACAATATACTAGAACATACTAGCTAAACCTTTCAACTATCTGCCGTAAGTCGGACAAGTTTAAGCTTTTTAAAACACTCAATATTCAATAAAGAACGTACAATACCCAAATAGAACTGTTTAAGCATTCAATCTCCTGTAAATTCCTTTATTTTTTTTATAGATATTCAGGTATTCTTTAAACAAATTGTCATAAACAGTTTTATTTTCTTGTTTAGGCAGATATACCGATTTAATTTTTGTGGTTTGGGCAATATCTTCTACTTGCAGATAACCTAAAGCAACAGCTGCCAGCATGGCTGCACCTCGTGCATTTACCAAAATGGGTTGCTCCATCTGATGAATTTCGCGCCCAAGCACATCTGCCAAAATCTGACTCCATAAATCAGACAATGCGCCCCCGCCAATAAAGCTGATATATTCAAAGCGGTTGCCTGCAAGCTTTTCTACATATTTCAATAACCAACGATTATTAAATGCAACACCCTCAAATACAGCACGTATCATATCTTTTCGTGTATGTTGCAATGACAGATTATGAAATCCTCCACGCACAAAATTATCCTCAACAGGAGAACGCTCTCCGTAAAGCCAGGGTGTAAAAATCAATTTGTTGCTTCCAACGGGTGCTTGCCCTGCCAGTTCGTTAATGAGTTCGTAATATTTTTTAGGAGCAGGCGTATTCAGCACATCATCATGAAAAAACACATTATCGCGCAGGAAATTAATACATTCTCCTGCCGTTTCCTGCTCGTTAGTAATCAGGTATTTACCTTTTAGTGCCGAAGGAAGCGAGGCAATATTATGAAAAATATCTGTTTTTTTATAAAGCACATAAGCTGCCAGCCATGAGGAAGTACCGATATAAATATGTGCATGCCGACTTTGAATGGCTCCTGAGCCTATTGCTGCAGAATTAACATCAGGTGTTCCTGCAATAATTTTCACATTTTCGTTTAAGCCCAATTCATAGGCAATTTCTTTACGCAAACTGCCAATTACATCGCTGGCATAAACCATATCGGGTAACTTTTCGCGCTCTATCCCTGAAAGGGATAAAAGCTTTTCGGAATACCTTATATTATTTATATCCCGATTATCGGTTACCCAATGCAAAACCATCGTATCATAAGTACTGATGTACTCACCGCTTAATATCAGATTGATGTAATCTTTCGGCTCTAAAAATTTATAGGTTTTTGCATAAATTTCGGGCATTGTTTCTTTAATAAACAAGATGTGTGCTATGGGGTCTTTTCCGGCGCGTGTGGGTATGCCACCCGTGCGCCTGAGCCAATGCCAAAGCTTGGAAATTCCAAAGCCCTCAATTTCAATGATTCCTTTGGTGATTTTTTTTACCTGTGCCGCACCGCGACTGTCCATCCAGTTAATGGCATTGGTCAGCGGTTTTCCTGCTTTGTCCACGGCAACAGTTCCCGACCATTGCGTAGTAACACTAATGACTTCAATATTCTTTTTTGTTTCAGAGTTTCTGTTTAGAACTTTAAAAATGGCTTTTTTTATGGCATCCCACCACTCATCAGGGTTTTGTTCAGCACCGCCACCGGGGAGTAAAGTATAGCCTGTGGGTTCGAAATCGTGATCAACAACAGCTCCGTTTACGGTAAACAAAACCACTTTCGGACCCGAAGTTCCCAAATCTACGGTTAAAATATATTTTTCAGGCATTAGATTAAGTTTTTGGTCGGCACAAAGTATAAATTCATATCTTTATATGCAAATATTTATAAGTTCATCCTCTAAATCTTATCATAGGTTAAAACATCAACTATTGGATATTATTAATGTGATTTATTATCCCAAAAAAGGGTCTAAAAATACCTATAGCACCTACCTATAGCCTAAAAATCAGATTTTAAGATATTAAAATATTCAGCTATTCATCCGAAAAACTATTTATTTAATCTTGGAAATTTAATCACTTATCAAAAGCAAGCATTTTATTATACCTCTGAATTAAGTAATCCCGTAACTTTCATCCATAAACCATAAGGTGAATTATCACCTAAATATTTCTTGGACAATAATTCAAAAATACTACTCTGAAGACTTTCGGGCTACTCTTTTAGAATTTTTGCAATTTCTTTTAGTTCATCATATTCTTTCATATCTAAATGTTGCCTAACTCCTATATACACACCTATTAATAC
>JALWNR010000719.1 GCA_027083715.1 Bacteroidales bacterium | reverse complement strand
ACAAAAAAACACGCTTAAATATTCAGAAGCAAAAACAGTAAATATTGATGAAAAAGATGTTTTGATCATAGATAATGTGGGAATGCTTGCGTCTATATACCAATACGGTAATATTGCCTATGTTGGTGGAGGTTTTAATACAGGAATACATAACATTTTGGAACCGGCAACTTTTGGATTGCCCGTAATTTTTGGTCCGGATTATGAAGATTTTCAGGAAGCACATGACCTTATTCGTATGGGAGCTGCTTATTCTATTAAAAATGAACATCATTTTACTCAAGTAATTAATAATTTAATTACTAATAACTTAATACAAAAAAAAGGAGGTATTTGTAAAAATTACATTGAACAAAACAAAGGCGCAACGTTTAAAATTGTTGATTGGATTTTTAATTAATTAACCGAAACTTAACATAATCAATTTTGAATATGCCAATTAATAGTATTAACATTGCACCACTTTTTAAATTTTTATTTTATTAACCTAATCATTAAATTATGAAGAAAAATGTTTTAAAATTTTTATTCATGGCTATTTTTTCTGTTTTTGCCATGAGTAGTTTTGGTCAGGGAACTTTGACCGGAAAAATTACGGATACGGAAGGTGAAGCACTACCGGGTGTTAACATAATGGAAAAGGGAACAACAAACGGTACAATTACTGATGTTAATGGTAATTTTTCATTAAAAGTAACAAAAAATTCAGGAACTATTATTGTTTCATTTATTGGGTTTTCAAAAAAGGAAATTGGATTTGATTTATCAAAATCTAATTCTGTTAAAACAATAGAACTTGAAAACGAAGACATTGGTATTGCGGAAGTTAATATTTTAGCATCTGTTGCTGTTGATAGACAAACTCCCGTTGCTGTTTCAAGTATTAAGCCCGAATTAATTGAAGAAAAGTTGGGTACCCAGGAATTTCCTGAAATCCTGAAATCAACGCCTTCTGTTTATGTAACCCGTAGTGGTGGAGGATATGGTGATGCCCGAATTAATCTGAGAGGATTTGATTCAAGAAACGTAGCCGTAATGATTAACGGAGTACCCGTTAATGATATGGAAAACGGAAAAGTTTATTGGTCAAACTGGGCTGGTTTGGCAGATGCTACACGTTCAATGCAGGTACAGCGAGGACTTGGTGCTTCAAAAGTAGCAGTTCCTTCTGTTGGAGGTACAATAAATATCTTAACAAAAACAACTGATGCTAAAAAAGGCGGTAATGTGTCTATGGGTGTTGGTAATGATGGTTATACAAAATGGGGATTAACACTTTCTTCAGGTTTAACTGAAAAAAATTGGGCTTTTGCATTCTCATTAGCTCACACTGAAGGAAACGGTTATGTTGATGGTACAGAATTTAATGCTTGGTCATATTATGCAAATATTTCAAAAAAAATAAATGCAAAGCATCAAATAGCATTTTCTGTTTTTGGTGCACCACAATGGCATGGACAAAGAACAACAATGTTAACCATCGATAAATACCAAAGCATAAATAAAGGTATTAAGTATAATCCTGATTGGGGATATAAAAATGGTCAAGTTGAATATTTACGCAAAAACTTTTATCATAAACCACAAGCGATTTTAAACCATTTCTGGACAATTTCTGATAAAACAAATGTTGTTACAGCACTATATGCCTCAATTGGTACTGGTGGTGGAACAGGTGGATATGGAAATACCAGTAAGTTTACTAATTATTTAACTGATGACCAAATTGACTTTGACAGAATTGTTGAAGAAAATATAGCTGCAGGCAACAATGGTTCTGAAAGTATTTTAAGAGCTTCAATGAATAACCACCAATGGTATGGTTTTATATCTACTTTAACTCATGAGCTTTCTGATAATGTAACTCTTACAGGAGGTTTAGATTTTAGATATTATAAAGGTGAACATTATCGTGAAGTAACCGATTTGTTAGGCGGAAAATTTTATGTTGATAGCCGAGATGTTAACAATCCTGTAAATATTGCTAAAGTTGGAGATAAAATTGCTTACTATAATGATGGTATTGTTGGTTGGGAAGGTACTTTTATTCAAGCAGAATATACCAAAAATCAACTTTCTGTTTTTGTAGCAGGAGCAGCTTCCAATATGAGTATGAAACGTGTTGATTATTTTAACTATACCCCGGATCAAAATACCAGCGAAACATTAAACTTTTTTGGGTATAGTGGTAAAGGTGGAGCTAATTACAATTTAACAGAGCATCACAATGTGTTTATAAATGCAGGTTATTTTGAACGTCAACCGGATTTCCGTTCAGCATTTTTAAATTACAAAAACGATCCTAATCCTGACGCTGTTAATGAAAAAATTTCAAGTTTTGAATTAGGATATGG
>JALWNR010000718.1:1634-2356 GCA_027083715.1 Bacteroidales bacterium | reverse complement strand
CTTTATTACAAAACAGCATAATGAAACATGAATAAGACTAAAAATAATTCTAAAAAAAAAAATTTAGTAAATTAATCACAAAAAACGGTTGCCTTTTGTAAATATCACCTTAAAACGAGCACTTAAAGTTAGTTATTACTAACACAATTTTTACCCACCTTCTTATTGGTTAATTAATAAGCTTTTGTCTACTTGCATTAGTCGTAAAAACTCATTATCTTGTGTCTAAATTATTTCTTACCCCTAGATATTGTGTGTTGACGTTTTTTTGACTGATGCGATATTTAGTATAATTACCCCTTTATTTTTAGGGTTAAATTAACTCAAAAATTATAATAACAATTGGATGACAAGCCGTTCATGAATAACAATCTTTTTGTAACTAAACGCAATGGCAAAAAAGAAGTCATTGATCTTGAAAAAATTCACCGTGTTATCGCTTGGGCTGCCGAAGGTCTTGATGATGTATCGGTTTCACAAGTTGAATTAAAGTCGCATATTCAGTTTTATGATGGTATAAAAACTGAAGATATCCATGAAACCATTATTAAATCAGCTGCTGATTTAATTTCAGAAGAAACGCCAGATTACCAATATTTAGCGGCTCGTTTAGCTATTTTTCATTTACGTAAAAAAGCTTATGGTCAATTTGAGCCCCCAAAACTTTATCAACATGTAGTAAAAATGGTAGAAGCGGGTAAATATGATCAACACTTACTCGA
>JALWNR010000718.1:0-1624 GCA_027083715.1 Bacteroidales bacterium | reverse complement strand
TTATGCAGCAGTAAAACAGCTTGAAGGTAAGTATTTAGTACAAAACCGTGTTACCGGTGAAATTTATGAAAGCGCGCAATTTTTATATATTTTAGTGGCCGCTTGTTTGTTTGCTAAATACCCAAAAGATACGCGTTTGCAGTATGTAAAAGACTTTTATAATGCTATTTCAACCTTTAAAATATCTTTGCCAACACCTATTATGGCGGGTGTACGCACACCAACCAGACAATTTTCATCCTGCGTACTGATTGAATGTGATGATAGTTTAGATTCAATTAATGCCACTTCAAGTGCTATTGTAAAATATGTTTCTCAACGTGCAGGTATTGGTATTAATGCGGGTAGAATTCGCGCTTTAGGTAGCCCTATTCGCAACGGCGAAGCCTTTCACACCGGCTGTATTCCTTTTTATAAACACTTTCAAACGGCCGTTAAAAGCTGTTCTCAAGGCGGTGTTCGAGGTGGTGCTGCCACATTATTTTACCCGATTTGGCATTTAGAAGTTGAAAGTTTACTTGTACTAAAAAATAACCGTGGCGTTGAAGAAAACCGCGTACGTCATTTAGATTACGGTGTTCAGTTTAATAAACTCATGTATCAACGCCTGATAAAAGGTGATTATATTACCTTATTTAGCCCAAGTGATGTACCAGGTTTATATGATGCTTTCTTTGAAGACCAAGAAAAATTTGATGCACTGTATTTACAGTATGAAAATGATGACAACATTCGTAAAAAGCGTATAAAAGCCATTGACTTATTTACCGCTTTTGCACAAGAACGCGCCAGTACAGGGCGTATTTATTTACAAAATGTTGATCATTGTAATACGCACAGCCCGTTTAATCCGAAAGTTGCCCCTATTCGTCAAAGCAACCTATGTTTAGAAATTGCCTTACCAACCAAACCACTTAATCATATTTATGATGAAACGGGTGAAATAGCACTATGTACGCTTTCTGCGTTTAACTTAGGCGCTATAGAGTCGCTAGATGAATTAGAAAATTTAGCCAATTTAACAGTACGCGCATTAGACAGTTTATTAGATTATCAAGACTATCCTGTACCCGCAGCGCATACTGCAACGATGGGACGCCGTACCTTAGGTATTGGAGTGATTAATTTTGCTTATTATCTGGCTAAAAATGGCGTATTTTATTCAAATGGTAGTGCGAATAATTTAACGCATCGCACCTTTGAAGCTATTCAATATTATTTATTAAAAGCTTCAAATGAGTTAGCTAAAGAACAAGGGGCTTGCCCTAAATTTAACGAAACACGTTTAGCTGACGGTATTTTACCTATTGATACTTATAAAAAAGAAATTGATAACATTACAGCTGAGCCACTACATTTAGATTGGGAAGCATTGCGCGAAAGTATTAAAAAGTATGGTGTGCGCAACTCAACTGTATCAGCATTAATGCCTTCAGAAACGTCATCGCAAATTTCAAATGCGACAAACGGAATCGAACCTCCACGCGGTTTGATCAGCATAAAAGCCAGTAAAGATGGGGTTTTAAAACAGGTTGTTCCTGAGTATAAGCGTTTAAAACACAACTACGAATTATTGTGGAATATTCCAGATAATCAAGGCTATTTAGAGCTAGTTGGTATTATG
>JALWNR010000717.1 GCA_027083715.1 Bacteroidales bacterium | reverse complement strand
CTTTCAATAACATCAGTATTTATATCGGTAGCAAAAACATTGGCTTTTTCAAATAAATTCATTTCATGCAAAAGGATTAATAAAGAATAAACTTCTTGCCCGGTAGAGGCACCTGCATGCCAAATATTAATTTTTCGATAGGATGTAAATTTTGAAAGAACCCTATATCGTAAAGCCTGCCATACTTTTGGATCGCGAAAAAGTTCGGTGGTATTTACCGTTATATTTTTCACTAATTGCTCAACAAAGTCATTATCTTGCTTTATCTTAACCAAAAGTTTATCAATATCCAAACGAAAATCAATTAATGCTTTTTCAATTCTTCGTGTAAAAGATTTATTCGAATAATTTGAAAAATCATAAGCTGAGTTATTTCTGATAGCATTAATGACCAAAGCGATATCTTCTTGACTAACCGGCACTTTATAAATTTAAAGATAATTAAAAAATAAAAATAGTTATTTCATTGGTAAAATTTGCAAAAATCACCAAAAATATAATTTAAAACTGAAAAATTCATAAATTTTCAGTAAATATTTATGTTGTCTAAACTGCCAGGAATAACTTTTATATCATTTTTTCCCAAGCCAATATTTTGAAGATTTGTAAGCCTTGACAATTCAACAGGCAGGTCTGTGAGTCGGTTATTATAAAGATTAAGTTCTTTTAATTTTGCCAAATTACCAATTTCTTTAGGGACAGAGTTAAGCAAATTATCTGAAAGATATAAATTTTTAAGGTTTACCAATTGACCTATTTCTTTAGATAACGAGCGCAATTGATTTCCCGATAAATACAAATTTTCTAAAGAAGTCATTTCACCAATTCCTTTGGGCAAGCTTGTCAGTCGGTTATTGGCTAAACCCAACTTTTTCAGTTTTTTTAATTTTCCGATACTTCTGGGCAAAGAGGTTAACAAATTATCATCAAGATAAAGCTCTTCAAGATTTTCCAATCCTCCAATTTCGTTTGGAACACTAGTGAGTTTATTTGCTGTTAAAAATAGTTGTTTGAGACTTTTCATTTTACCAATACCCGAGGGCAACGATCTTATTTGGTTATATGCTAAATCAAAACTCTCTAAGTTTGAAAGAGAGGCTATTTCCTGAGGCAGATAACGAACATTATTTTCCGTAAGATACAATACTTTGAGATTTTTCAGATATTTTATTTCACGTGGGAGTGTTGTCAATTTATTACCATGCAAACCCAAAACTTTCAAATTTTTAAGCTTTCCTATTTCAGGAGGAAGTGATGTAAGCAAGTTTCCATCAAGATAAAGTTCTTGAAGGTTTGACAAATTACCTATTTCCGGTGGAAGTTTTGTAATTTGATTTTCAAAAAGATACAAACGCTGTAAACGTTTTAATTTACCAATTTCAGGTGGAAGCTCCGTTAAATCAGCAGCTAAAAGATCCAATTGAAAAACTGCATTCGGATTCTCCAATGCTTCTTCAATACTTGTGTAAACCTCTGTTTGATCAAGTTCTTTTTCTGATAATAAAACCTGAGCTTCACTAACAAAAGTAGATAATAACCAAAATCCGGACAACAATATTTTAAAAAAGTTTTGAAACATTATACTCTGTGCCCCACAATAATAGGGTGTAAATTTACAAAAAAAGATAGAATTATCAATATTGTTTTAAAAACTAAACGCTTATCAAGCTAAATATCTGTAAATTTATTAAAATTTTTATTTGCTATGATAAATTTACATTATTATTTTTAATAAAATTTAAAATTATAATTTTGTTAATATATTTTTTATTATTTTAGATTTATATAATAAACGTTGAAAAAGTGATTTTATCATAATTCTATTACAAAAAAATAAAGCATTACTTATTTCGTTTATAAAAATACCTTAAAAACCCAAAAGTCTGTATTTTATTGTACTAAAAAAGATGCAAATGTTGAAAAATATATTTCCTTACTTATTTATTTTCTTATTTTCCTATTCATTTACAGCATCTGCAGGAGGTGGATTAATTGCTTTTTACAAATTGGGTTTACAAAAAGGAAGCATTAAGGAGGTTAAATCCCAAATTATCCGTCAACTTGAAAATAATAATTTTGAAGTAATTGGAGAATATTCGCCAATGAAAAATCCTGATTTACAGGTTATTGTATTTACAAGCGAGCAGCTTAAAAACATTTGCAAACAAATTCCTGACCGTGGTCTAATGGCATCGGCAATGCGTGTAGGCTTGATTGCGAAAAATGATAGTGTTGAAATTAGTTTACTAAATCCTGAATATATATTTTATGCTTATTTACGTGACTATACAAAAAAATACGAAATTGAATTAAATCAAATTTCAATAGATATAAAAATGGCATTATATCCTATAAGCAATGGTTTTTTACCATACATAACCAGCAGTTTATCCGAAAGAGAATTAAAAGAATTTAGATTTACCGTGCGTAATCCAAGTTTTTCAGAGCCAGTATTGATAAAGCAATTTTCAGATTTTAAACAAGCTGTTAAAACTATTGAAGACAACTTACAGGCACGCAAAGAAGGCTGCATTAAGGTTTACGAAATAGTTGATACCGTTAATCAAAAGGCGGTTTTTGGAATTGGCTTATTGGATGAACGAAGAGGCGAAGCGGTTTTTTTGCCTAAATTGGGTATATCGCATATTGCAGCTTTACCCTACGAATTGGCGGTTAGTGGCAATACGGTTACCATCTTGCACGGAAAATACCGTTTTCCGCTGTATTGGTCTGATTTAACCATGACGGAATACCGTAAAATATATAAAAGTCCTCGTGATGTAGAAGAACTCATGAAAGCACTGACAAGATAACTTAATCAGCAACTGATATAATGCTCAATATTTCCTTGTAAGTTTTGTTTCTTCTCTTATCACGTTTTTGAGTAGCAATTTGTTTTGCTTTTTGGAAACCTCCTTGATAATATCGCATAAACCAGGGAGCAGCAGTTAAAAATGCATCAAAAAAAGTATAGTACTCAGTCATATAGATACCTAACACCACAAATCCGCCTGTAAGAACAAATGAATTAAGTCCGTTTTTAATATCACCACTATAAATTTGCCCGGAACCGGGTAAAATCATGCTCATAATTTTTGCAGTTTTAGGGTTTGGACGGTACAAGTTTTTTTTCTTTGAAAAAAGTAAAATAATTTTTTCTTTATCTTCCTTTCTATCATCAGGGATAATGCTTAAAAAATATTTCTTCGATTTTTTAAACTCCTCTAAGCCCCAATAGCAAACAGCAAAATAAAAATTTTTACGATTATTAAACTGTATATCAGAACTATCCGGTAAATTCATTAATTCAAATATTGCCAAACGAAATTTACTGTCCAGCATATAGCAACTTGCTTTCTTAAAAATTAATTCTGATTTTAAGCTATCATTAAAGGTAGTTTTATAAGCCAATTCATAATTATGAGCAGCATCAGCATAATATCCGTTTATAAAATAAACCGTAGCAAGTTGCTTATAGATATAATCCAGATTTTTACCATCATTAAAAAATAATACCCGCTGATATTCTTTTATTGCCAAGCGATAATTTTTAAGTTCAAACTGTTTATCGGCAAAATTTAAACTTTCTTCAAGTGTTTGGGCTTCAATAGTAAAAATAAAAAGATTACAAATCATCAAGGACAATATGTAAAGCTTTTTGATAGAGTTCATAGTCCTGTTTTTTATTATATTTTTTTGCTGATTTTGCAGCTCCGTATATATTTCCGAAATAAAAACCTGCCGATAATCCGGCAAATATCCATCCATATGCAGATTTTTTTCCGTATTTTTTAAATCCCCTGTATGCTTGCCAGGCATTTACGCCAACAAAAGTCATAGCAATAATACCATCTTTCCAGTTTTTAGTATAAAACTTTCCGGTACCCGGAACTATTGCCGACATCACTGCCGCCGTACCCGGTTTTTTGTACTTTACTCTTTTTGCTTCAAAAGCCAAAAGATGCAATTGAGCATTGATTTTTTCATTAGTAACCGGATATTTCATAGCAAATTTAAATGAGTCATCCCATTTTTTTTGGAGCAAAAGTGCTGCCAGTTGATAGTTTTGTTTAAGCTCTGAATTTAGGCTTTTATTAATACTGAGGTAACTAAATGCACTGCTGTCTTGTTTTGTTAAAAGTAATAATCGAACATACTCTTCGGCAAAATTTGCAGGCATGTGCTCAAACTGGTTTTCAAAAAATATATTAAAACGCCTTAATGCTTGAGCATATTCCTTTGCCTTACGATAAGATATGATTAACATGTACTTATTTTGAAAATTTATAGAATCCAAAAAAACAATGCGTTCATACTCTTCGGCAGCCAAACTGTATTGTTGGGTTTTAAATAAATAGTCGGCAAATTGTTTTGAATGATTCAAATCATGAATATCTTGCCCCTTTGCTGAAACAAGGCACAGAAATACAAACACGGTAAATATTGTTTTTATATTAAACATATATATTTAGTCAGTTTATAAAATCAGATATTTTGTTTATAAAGTCAAATATCAAGGCTAACAAATCAATCTGCATAGTTTGCAGAAGTAATAAAAAACAAAATGCAAATATCAGAAAAAACAATATAACTATTCTATTGGATCATAAAATAAATGGGTATTTTTATAAAAGGAGTAATTTTCAGGGCTAAGTCTGTTGCACCTTGAAAGCCTGTCAATACCATTCATTAAACCAAGTATAATCCCTTGTTTTTTTATGGCTTCAATGGTATAAATACTGCACGAAGGATAAAATGCACAATGGTTTCCGTCTTGCGATGAAAAAAAATCTTTATAAAAAACAAAAAGCCCTGTAGTAATAAATTCCAACTCATTTGATGCATTTTTAAAATATTTTCCATAATGAGTTTTATGCTCATGAACTTTATAAATATCCGAAAAAAGAGCCAAGTCCTCTTGAGTCTGCGCTATGGATATATTTTTGATAAAAAAACTAAAAAACAAGATAACCAAAAACTTATTCCGGTATCCGGTAATTATAATATTCATTATTGCCCGTTTCATTAATTTTAATATTCCGGTATGTGGTAAGCTCATAAAGTTCTTCCTGATCAACATAATATATTCGCACTATTTCTGTAGGAAATGAAAAGCCCTTATCATACATATATTTATGAAAAATATGTTTACTAATAATTTCTTCTTTTTTATTAAGATAAACAATGCTGTAAAGCTCCTTTCCTTTGGTAGCAATAATAATTTTCCCTAAATTTTCTTTAAAATTATTTTCAGGCAACCAACTTGCAATAACTAAACCTTTATCTCTGCTTACATCATTTAATATATAACCGGCTTTATCTAAACCATAATTAGCAAGATTTCCGTTAAGTGCCAAATGAAAAACCGAAAACTCAACCGGCAAAAAGTTTGTAGTTCTGTTAATTACTCTTCCCACTCTAATAAAATAAATTGAAGTATCTGAATGAATGATGTTTTCTTTAAGCGGAAAGCCGTTTTTTATAACAATTTTTTTTACATTTTTATCATAAAATACAGTACCTTTCTTCATTACCGGCTTATTGCCCTTATTGCTGAGTTTAATCGTATAATCCGCTTTAAAGCGATAAAAATCTTGTGCTTCAACACTGTATTTTTGTAGCAAAAGTATAACAAGCGCAAATAAAACAAAATAATATTTTCGATTCATAATATTACAAATTAGATACTAAGTACCTAATTCCTAAACCAAGAACCGTGCCTGTTAAACAACCGTAAATAGCTTTTTTAGTTTCGGCTTTATCTTTATCTGTATTAAAATAAACTATGGTAACGGCTATTGGACCGGCTACCGCACTGTAAATAAAATATGAGCCGACGATACTGAAAGAAAAAGCCCACCAAAATGAAGGAATATTTCCGGGAGCGGAAATATTGGTAAAACCCAAAGGTGCAGGATTGACATTTTCCAGCATATAGTTGTACTGTGGTAAACGAAAAGCCACATCAGCTATTGTCCATTCGGGATTTGTCTCAAGCAAATTCTCCAGTTCATCTAAATCGGCAAATGCCGCTTCAACTTTTTCCTCATCATATTCAAAAAGCTCAGCATTAATTGTGATTGCACTTATTTTGTTTGTAAATACAAAAAACAAAACAAGAATAAATATTTTTTTCATGTGTTTCTATTTTAACATGTTTAACCGTTATTTATCTAATATCCCGTAATATATTTGCCACAATCCTCATTATCAGTACCATTTGCTAAATTCACTATACTTTTTATTGTGGATATGTGCTAATTTTGTTGTTTTTCATTTCTCGTTTTCCATATTTTCTATAAAAGTATTCAACAATAAAAGCTCCAACAAAGGTAAAGATACTGCCATAAAAGGCACTTCTTTGTGTATCCCATTGATATTTCATAAGTGCAATAAAAACACTTGTAAGAATAATTAAGTTAATAAAAAGAAGTATTCTATTACCGCCATATTCTTTTTGTAATTTTAAATGAGAAATTAATACAAATATATAAATGACTGTAAATACAGTACTTGTAATAGATGCTATTGCTCCTAAATCAAAAAACAATGCGAAAAGAAGCCCTAAACCGGCAGTAATATATAAACCTTCTATTGATTTAAACCATACTTTTCTTTCAAAAAAATCGGGTAATTCACCATCTTTTGCCAATGAATACGCAATATTTGCTCCACCAAAAATAGTAGCATTTAATGCAGACGAAATAGAAAATAAAGCACCAATCGTAATTAGAATAAATCCAAAATTACCCAAAAATGGTTTTGCCGCTATTGCTAAAGCATTCTCTTGTGCTTTAATAATATCTTGCAATGGTAAATTACCAATTGTAACAAGTGAAATTAATATATAAAAAAGCATTACAAATAATATGCTTATAAATATTGCACGAGGTACATTTTTTGTCGGATTTTTAATGTTCTCTGATGCATTGGTAATAAGGCCAAATCCCATATAGGAAAGAAAAAAGATAATGGAGGCATTAAGCAAGCCATTTGTGTGTGGAGCATCGAAAATAGGTTTTGCCATTTCCCAATTAATTGTCATAAATCCACCTAATATAAATACTAACAGAATAGATAATTTTATGAGTACTATGTAAAATTCAGCTTTCCCAACAGCTTTACTTCCAAAAAAGTTTAAGGCTGTAAAAAATGAGATAACTATTATTTCAACTATCCCAATTGTAAATGTAGTTGGTTCAACATGTATAAAAGGCAACAAATAGCCAGCAAAACCTTTAACAAAAAGTGCGATTGATATTACATAAGTTAACCACATAAGAATACTTAGTGAGCCGGTTATAATACTATCTCCCAGTCCTTTCAATATAAAAGCAATCGGACCTGCATTTGATATTATTTTCCCTCCCAAAATTGCATATGAATATGCAACAACTAAAGCGTAAATCCCTGAAATGATAAATGCTTCAGGCAAATCGTTTCCGGCGATTTTTGCGCCTAAACCAAAAATCGAAAAAATGCTGGCCCCTATCATTGTACCAACTGCCATTGATATTACCTCTACTAAGCTGAGTTTTTTATTTTGTCTCATTATACTCTTTTTTAATTTAAATATTTATCGTAATTTCAGCATTTCCCAGAACGTATATATTTGCGTTGGACTTTTTTTAATCTTAGCAATTTCATTGATTAAGTATAATCGTTCAACATCAATAAATGTAATATTTTTTATTTAACTTATTTTAGGAATTTATCAATCCTTGCATTAAACACAACGACTGTGTTAATAGTCGTTGTGGATGTGTTTAGTAGTTAGTATCATCGTGTGTAAATATAACAAAATATTCTGCCCCGTCAAAATAAACAAAATCAGAAAATTTTGTGGAGACTAAATACCGCATACCGCCCGCGCGAGCTACACAACCAAAATGAATTTTAGCATTTATTGTAGCCAGTAATTATTAAAAATTAATTTTCAGTTTATTATCTAAGTTTTCCATAATTCGATATAACCTGTCTCCTAAAATCTCCTTTTGTATCTCTTTTGATTTGACCTCAAATTCTTGATATTTTGTTGCATGACCTGTGTATGCAAAATCAAACCCCCTTGTTTTAATCTGAATCGTTGCAAATAAGAATCCGAGAATAAACACTCCAACAGTAAATTTTCTTAAATCAAAGTTAACAAATCTTTGAATTATTGGTAGAATCAAGTTTATTATAATCACGCAAATCACAATCAGAAAAATATCGTAATTATTCCACCACCAAATCTCTCCAGTTCCTCCAATGTAAAATTTTGAAGGCCAGAAAAAATTAACGCCACCCCAAGTCGAAGCAGGTGTCGGCATATCTTCAATCAGGTGTATTAAAAATCCAAGAAAGAAACCAATCATCATAATTCGTTTTTGTTTTAAAAAGTCCAGAACACTCCTGCTTTTTAATCCTTTGTGTTTTATATCAATCATGTAGCTTGTTAAACCCAAAAATACGGCTATCAATATACCTGCAAGCATGCTATGCAAGAAAGCATGATGAGAATACCAATATTTTTCTGAATAAATTTCTTCTCCACTCACTGAAAGATTAAAAAAATCCCCAATTGTAGAATCAAACCCACTCCATAAACTTATCGCATCCAAATCAGGGAAAGCCCCTGCAAATCCAGAAATCAAAACAATTTTTAGTCTATTCTTAAATCCTGAATTAGCAAAACTTGATACAACTGTTCCAATTGCAACTCCAGATAATGTATGTGTTAAAATATCCATTCTAATCTTTTTGCAGTATCGCTCTTTTTATTCCAACTAAGGTCAAATTTTTATATTGGTATTCAACAGTTTATGAAAACTAACATCTCCGAGTTTGAGGTCAAATTTAGCAATATTTTTCTTTATTAGGGATGCTAATCTGAGCTTTCTTTTTGGGTTGAGAAATAAATATTCAGTTGGCGGCTTATATTGCTCACCCTTGGCAAGCATATTCTAAATAATTACAGCAAGTTTTCTTGCTGCGGCACTTATAGCGCTTTATAGTTAACCCGCAAAATTACCTTCGGTGAGGTGCTTCGCAGTTCACCGCTTTTGCTACAGGTGCGTGCAATACACTTATTATCAATGTATTAAATAAATTTTGCGGCAAAATAAACGCACTCAAATTTATTCGCCTTCGGCTCATGAGGCTAAAGGTTGGGTTTCGCTTGAAATTTTCTTCATGCATTCCGATGAATCGGAACAGCCAATAGCTTAATTCTTGATAGTCTTGGGTGTAAACGCCAAATTCCCTGACATCTTGTGCATCTTACCCAATGGCTACCCATTGAATTTACGACTATTTCGGCTATTATTTTTATACATTTTGGACGGTTCGTACTTATTGTACTAACTCTAATAGAGTTTCATATGGGTTTCCTTCTAATCCAAGTTCATAAGCAAAAGCAGGTTCTGTCTTGTACCCTTTTTCTTTTAATTCAATAATTCTTTTTCGAAATTCATCTCCATGTTCTTCAAGTAGTTTATGCTCAATTAGCATATGTCGATAACCTCTTTGCTTGTTTGTAGGAATATTCTGCCCGAAAATCTCTATTTCAAATCCGTCCACAAAAAAGTTGGCAACAACTACTTCCGATTCTTGTGATGAATTTTTCCAAATTTTAAATCTCTCTGCATTGCCGAATTTTTTAGTCAATAATTTTTCAAAATCGTTTCGATCAACAAAGCAGCAAATAATATCAAGGTCACTATTTTCAATGTCAATATTGATTGGGATAGTGCCTATTAAAATTGGATCAAACTTTTCTAGTGTAATCATTATTTCATTTTTCACCAGAACTTCATAAGCTTTTTTCTGCTTATTATTTCCAATTTTCAAATATTCTATATTTTTAAAGTTAAAATCTAATCTCATATTTTCTTATATCTTTCGCTGTGTATGCAGCATAATGGTGAGTATATGAAATATTGCCGATTTCGAAACACGTATTTTTCAATTTTTTACTATGTTTATTTATTACTACGATTAGTACTATCTGCCAAATGCACTATATTTTTTATTGTGCCAGTGATTATTCTATTATGTTTTCAGATTTCAGAATTTCATACGTTATTTTCTTTCTGTATTTAGTATCTTTTTTGTTATTTATATCCATATTCATTGCAAAAATCCATTTATTATTTAATGTCTCAATAAAGCCTACATTCCAGCCAATTTGATTAGTCCAACCAG
>JALWNR010000716.1 GCA_027083715.1 Bacteroidales bacterium | reverse complement strand
GATTACTTTACCGAATAAAGTGCAAATATTATTTGGTAATTTTGTAAATTAATAACTCCAATTTAAAACTTAAAACCCATTATTAAAATATCATCAATTTGTTTTTTATTGCCTTTCCATTCTTCAAATTCTTTTTCTATTAAATATCGTTGTTCATTCATCGATTTTTGGTGTATTTCCAATAAAAATTCTTTAAATTTCTTTTTGTAATATTTTCGTCCCTCCGGTCCTCCTATTTGGTCAGAGAAACCATCAGAAAAAATATAAAAAATATCACCTTTTTGATATGGAATCTTGTGTGGTTCAAACGTTTTAGCTTTTCTTAAAACTCCGCCAATACCAAAATTAACTCCCTTTATTTCGTGCAATTCATTGTTACGAATATAAAATAAAGGATTTCCGGCTCCCGAAAATGCAACTGTTTCTTTTTCTTCATCAATGGTAAGTACCGCAATGTCCATTCCGTCTTTCATTGAACCGTCTTCGTTTTGTTTTAAAGTTTCTACTACCAATTGATCCAGTTTATATAAAATTTGTTCAGGGTCAATAACTTCCTGAATATTAACAATCAAATGTAAAAAATTATGTCCAAGCAAAGTCATAAAAGCACCCGGGACACCATGTCCTGTACAATCGGCAGCAATTACTATTTTTATTTTATTGGATTCATCAAAATCCCAGGAAGTATCCACATCACTGTACCAATAAAAATCACCGCTTACAATATCTTTAGGCTGAAAAAATATAAAATGCTCGTCAAAATTTTGTTCAAATACTTTTTTATCAGGTAAAATAGCTTGCTGCAAGCGTTTTGCATAATTAATACTATCGGTTAATGCTTTATTTTTCTTTTTTAGTTCAACTGATTGACCTTCAAGTATTTGGTTTATTTTAATAATTTCTTCATTAGCTACTTTCAGGCTTTCCGACTGTACCTCTAATTCTTCTTTAGCCTGCTCTATTTGCAAAGTTCGGTCTTTAACAATTTGTTCAAGATTTTCATTAAAATAGTTTAATTCATCAGACAATTGTAAAGAATATTGATAGGCTTTTGACAAGCGTAAAGAAATTAAATAGGATTGGATAATAATAAAAATTATCAAACCCACAGTCAAAGTATCAAAGGTATGTATAACCAAACTATTATTTAATCCATCGTTGATTAAAGTCAGTAGTAATACAAATGTTCCCAACAGAGCATGCTTGGCAGCTTCTTTCTGTGATAGTATAGCTTTGGCAAGTATTAACAATATATATAAAAGAATGATACCGACAACAATATAAAAAAACGTGTTTGTATAAGTAAAAATAATTGGAGGGCTAATCAAAATAAAAGCAATCATCAATATCGTAAACAAAAGAACCGCATTATTAATTCTTTTATTGCTTTCATCATTGTACAAAGAACTGATATAGCTTAGAAACAAGTAGATGCTCAAATAATCACTTATATAATCAAATTTAAGTATCAAATTCCAACTTAAATCAGGGAAAATTAAACCTGATAAATTATAATGTTCAGAAAAAATTATATTTAACGCAATACTGAAAATAAATAAAGAAAAGTATAAAGATGATTTTACATCTTTACGCAAATAAAAAAGTATGAAATGATTAATTGCAACAATTAAGAGTAAGCCCAATAAAAACAAACTGATACCAAAAACTTTTCTCTCTTGCCTGCTCATTAGTTTTTCCGAACCAAACAATATACTGCTCTGAATACCTCCTTTACGTTGATTAAAATTACTTACTTGCAAAACCAAATCCAATTTATTGGTATCCACCACAAAATATCTACTGTCATATTCTCGCGAAGGAACAACACTGTCTTTATCAAAAGAGACTTTTCCGGCTTCTGCAATTAAGCGATCATTTACCCAAAGCTTATAAGCAACATAAGCCTTAGATATTTTAATACCAAAAACAGAATCTTCGGATTGATTATAAATTTGAAGCCGATAGGTAGCAAAGCCTTGTGTATTTATAACAGAATCATTTTTTGCTAAATCATTCCAAATTGCCGGAAGGATAACATATTCAGGCTTAATTTGATGTTCTTTAAAATCCTGAGGGCTAATCAATTTTTTCCAATAAAACTCCCACTCTCCGTCAAGAGGTATAACTTTTTCTTCTAATTGATAACCGGTAAGGTTGAGGACACCCTTTTCAGCGTAAGGTCGGTCAGTTTCAGTATTGCAGGAGAGTATAAATATACTGAAAATTAAAACAAAAACGGGTATTTTAACCGAACGACTCATATAGTAACCAAAGTTAGCAGATAATTTATAAAATCAAAAAAAATACCCGTTTAATTTATAAATTAAACGGGTATTTTTTAAATTTTAAAAAGGATTAACG
>JALWNR010000715.1 GCA_027083715.1 Bacteroidales bacterium | reverse complement strand
GAAGATATAAAAATGGAACTTGAAGCAGTAATAGGCACTTTAAACAAAAACATTGAAAAGCTTAAAGAGCAATACAATAGAGTTTTGGAAGATAATAAAAACTTAAGTGCCGAGTTACTAAAACTAAAAGAAGAACTGAAAAACAAAGAAGAAGAAAACGAAAGTTTAATCAATAAATATGAGTCATTAAAAATGGCTAAAACAATTGCGGCAGCTAGTGGTGATGCACATGATGCCAAAATTAAAATCAATAGATTAGTGCGGGAAATCGATAAGTGTATATCACTTTTAGACAGATAGTAAAACAGAGGCATAATGAGTGAAAAACAATCAATTAATATAAATATTGCTGAGCGTTACTATCCGTTAACGGTTGATAGAAAAGATGAAGAAAGGATAAGAAAGGCTGCAAAAATTATTAATGATAAAATTCTGCAATACAAACAAATCTATAAAGATAAAGATATTCAGGATTTTTTAGCGATGGTAACTTTGCAGTTTACAACAAAATATCTCGAAAGTGAAGAACTACTGGACCAAAATCCGGTAACAGAAAAAATTAAGAATATAAATGAAGAATTAGAAGAGTTTCTTCACGGACAAGACAAAGTTCTTATAAATAGTTGATTTGAGGGATAAAAGATATTGCCCGCATTGTTTCTTTATGCATTTGAAAGCTCAACACACTTAAAATTTGGAGTAAAGTTCAAACTACGTAGGACGGGCCTCAATACCTTAGGGTATTTCTGCTTGCAGGACAGAGGAAGTTCGAAATAGGGTGGCCACTCCACCCATGCTGATTTGGGGTTTTCTAAATCAAAGAAATTAATGCGGGCTTTTTATGTTTACTAATATATAAATTTACAATTTCATGGATACCATTTATTTAATTATTGTCGGAATTACATCTTTTGTGGTGGGGGCTATTTTGTCTTTCATCTTAAAGATAAAATTTGCGGGCAATAAAGCTAGAAAAATTATTCAAGAGGCTGAAAATGAAGCCCAAGTAATAAAGAAAGAAAAAATATTGCAAGCAAAAGAAAAATTTTTGCAACTAAAAACCGAACACGAAAAGTATATTTCTGAGCGAAATGCAAAAATTGCTCATCAAGAAAACAAATTAAAACAAAAAGAAAATACTTTTCATCAGCGCAGGGAAGAGTTTCATAAGAAACAAAAAGAGTTGGAAGTCAATAAGAAGGAAGTTGAGCTGATTAAGAAAAATTTAAGTGTTCAGGTAGAGATTATTGAAAAGAAAAATGTTGAATTGGAGCGCTTACATCGTGAGGAAGTTGAACGTCTTGAAAGTATTTCGGGAATATCTGCTGATGAAGCAAAACAACAACTTATTGAATCATTGCGTGATGAAGCTAAAACCGAAGCAATGTCTTACATCAACGAAATTGTTGATGAAGCTAAGATGACTGCTGCTAAAGAGGCAAAACGAATTGTAATTCAGTCAATTCAACGCTTAGGAACAGAAACAGCCATTGAGAATGCTGTAACTGTATTCCATATAGAAAGTGATGATATTAAAGGACGAATTATTGGTCGTGAAGGGCGTAATATTCGTGCATTAGAGGCTGCAACCGGTGTTGAAATAATAGTAGATGATACACCCGAAGCTATTGTGCTTTCTGCATTTGATCCTGTAAGGCGTGAAATTGCACGTTTATCATTGCATCAATTGGTTACCGATGGTAGAATTCACCCTGCACGAATTGAGGAAGTGGTAAATAAAACCCGTAAGCAAATTAATGAAGAAATAATTGAGGTGGGTAAACGTACTTGCATTGATTTAGGTATTCATGGTTTGCATCCGGAATTAGTGCGTATGGTGGGTAAAATGAAGTATCGTTCTTCTTATGGTCAAAATTTATTGCAACATTCGCGCGAAACGGCTAACCTTTGTGCTATAATGGCTTCTGAGCTTGGTTTAAATCCAAAATTGGCAAAACGTGCAGGACTGTTGCATGATATAGGTAAGGTGCCCGATGAAGAGACGGAACTTTCTCATGCAATTTACGGTGCAAAATTAGCAGAACGTTACAAAGAAAAACCGGAAGTGATTAATGCTATTGGAGCACACCATGATGAAATGGAAATGACCAGTTTAATTTCTCCAATTGTTCAGGTTTGTGATGCAATTTCAGGTGCTCGTCCGGGTGCACGACGCGAAATTGCTGAATCGTACATTAAACGATTAAAAAATCTTGAAGAACTGGCTTTGTCTTACCCGGGTGTTTTAAAAACCTATGCTATTCAGGCAGGTAGAGAGCTACGCGTGATTGTTGGAGCTGATAAAGTAAGTGATAAAGATGCTGAAAGCTTGTCGTTTAATATTGCCAAAAAAATTCAGGATGGTATGACT
>JALWNR010000714.1 GCA_027083715.1 Bacteroidales bacterium | reverse complement strand
ATTATCAATATTGGTTCAACAGTAGCCAGGCAAGTACCGAAAAATGTGAGTATTTATGCTGCAACTAAGCATGCTCTTAATGCCATTACGCAAGGAATGCGTTTTGAACTTCTGGAGCATGATATTAAAGTAACACAGGTTAATCCCGGTTATGTAGAAACCGAGTTTGCATTGGTAAGCAAAAAAGGCAATAATGATGAAGCAAAAAAAGTGTATGAGGGATTTAAGCCTTTGGAAGCTAAAGATATTGCTGAAACAGTAAGCTATGTTGCTACTTTGCCCGAGCATGTAAATATTAACGATATTTTGGTTACACCACAGGCAGAAGCCGATGTTTTTAACGAAAACAGAGATGGAGAAATTCCTGAACTTCAAAATGCGAATAACCAAAACGGTATTGCTTTGGTAACAGGAGCTACATCGGGAATTGGTAAAGCTACTGCGCGCCAATTGGCAGAAAAGAGCTATAAATTAATTATTACCGGTAGGCGTAAAGAGCGCTTGGAAGAATTTGCCACTGAATTAAAAGAAAAATATAATTGTGAAACAATTATTTTGAATTTTGATATTCGTAATCAACCTGAAGTAAAAAAAGCAATTGGCGGTTTGCCCGAAGCATGGAAAAATATTGATGTTTTGGTAAATAATGCAGGATTAGCAGCCGGTGCTGATCCAATTTACGAAGGCTTGCTTGATGATTGGGAACGCATGATTGATACCAACATAAAAGGTTTACTTTATATTTCGCGCGAAGTAATGCCTTTGATGATAAAACGCAAAAGTGGACACATTGTTAATATCGGCTCTATTGCCGGAAAGCAGGTTTACCCCAACGGAAACGTTTATTGTGCGACAAAATATGCCGTGGATGCTTTAACAAAAGGGATGCGTATTGATTTGCTGAAACATAAAATCCGTGTTTCACAAATTGCTCCGGGAGCGGTAGAAACAGAGTTCTCTATTGTGCGTTATCATGGCGATAAAGCCAAGGCAGATAATGTTTACAAAGGTTACACGCCTTTGTTTGCAAAAGATATTGCCAATGCGGTTGTTTTTGCCGTAACGCGTCCGGCTCATGTAAACGTTGCCGATGTTTTAATTATGCCAAAGGCGCAAGCAAATCCTTATTATTGGAATAAAAAGTAAAACTTAAGCTCTTATTTTAATACTTGAAAACATTAAAATAAGAGCTTTTTTAAGCCTCAATTTACGGCACTACAATTGGTAAAGCCTCGGGTGCATTGAAATTTAAATTGGGAAATACTCTTTTTTCGGTTATTGGGTCAAGATAGTCATTACTGTAATAAGAATCTCCGTAGGCTATGAGATATACTGTTTCTCCTGAAGCAAAGCCCATATTCCATAAATCATATTTTAACAATTTATATTCTACATACCTTTGGTCAATTGTTATTAATGGAGAGTATTTACTGTAACTTAAATAACTGAAATTTTTAAAATTTGTGGTGTCTTTGTAAAAGAAATAACGAACGAACTTTGGATGATACTTATCTGCGTCATTTTTTAGCAACACAGAAAAAAATAAAGTGTCTTCCGATATTTCATAAAGAAGAACTTGTATTTCGGCTGACGAAACTTGACCAAGTGAAGGAGTTATGCTCACTGTGTCTTTACCTCTATTTTCTACATCGGTTAATATAAATGTGCCGTAGCCTTCTTTACTGTAAATTAGATTGAATTTCCCTACAGGCACATTTTTTAAAATGAAATTCCCGTCATTGTCCGTTACAGCAGAAATTTCAGGACTTAGCCCTTCAACAGTTACTGTAACCCCCCAAGCACTTGCAGGATTTGTTCCATCATCAAAAAGCTTGACTGAACCCATAAGGTATGTATCATTTGAAAGTGTTTCGTCTTGAACACAAGAAGACATAAATAGAACTACTGAGCAAAAAAAAAGCACAATTGTTGTTTTCATAATATTAAATTTAGGTTAAGATTTTGTGATTTTTTAGAAAGGATAATATTGTGGTAATTTTGCTTTCATTTTATTATTTGCTTCAGCTCTTACAAAGGTATGAAATTATATTGTAAAAAGGAAATTATGAGAAGCATATAAAGGATGGTAGATTTAAGGGTAAAAAATAATTTCTTTTTAAGGTAATTTCTCTTTATAATAATTAATATTAATTTTGAATTCTATTCGGTATAAATTATTTAAAAATTGAGAAATGAAGAAAATTATCCCAATGTTTGTCTTGGTCGTTTTTTTTACTACTTGTAATCAAAAAACTAATGATGATTTTATAGAAAAATTAGAAAATGGACAAATTAGTATTTGTGAAATAAAAAAAACTTAAACATGAAAAAACATAAGAGTTGAAGCACTTCCATGATAAAACCATGATAAAAGAC
>JALWNR010000713.1 GCA_027083715.1 Bacteroidales bacterium | reverse complement strand
GCTTTAACATTTTGATAATATTCTGCGTTTTTGCGTACATCTTTCTCTGTAAGTTTGCCTTTGGCAAGCCCAAAATATAAATTAGTGTTATAAATAAATAACTTGACATCTCTGATGTTAGTCAAGGCATCATAGTCTTTAGACCAATACTGTGCAATTAAACCTAATTGAAAATAGGTATTTGGAAAATACGGGTCTTGTTTTTGATAAATTAACAAAGTAGAATATGCTTCTTCTTTGCTTTTATCTACAACTGTTTTAAAAACATCTTTGTATTTTAAGTTTTTTTGGGCAAATGAGTATGAATTACTTACCAAAAAAACGAAAAGCATAAATATTAATAGGTAATATTTTTTTTGCATTGTTTTATAAATTTCCGGATTAATTATTTTCCACTTTTACGATTTTTAATTCTACCCTGCGATTCATTGCCTTGTGCTCATCCGTATCATTAGTAACCAAAGGTTTAGATTCTCCATATCCGCGAGATATTAACCTACTTTGGTCAATACCGGCATCAAGTAAATATTGCACTACAGATTGAGCTCTTCGTTTAGACAACCTCATGTTATATGCATCAGAACCAACGTTGTCTGTATGAGCTGATATTTCAATCCTAATTCCCGGATTATCTTTCATTAATTTCACCACTCTGTCAAGTTCAGTATAAGAACTTTCATTCAAATCTGCCGAATTAGACTCAAAGGTAATATTATTCAAAGTTAATTTAGTATCTTCTTTAAGCTCTTTGAGTTTAACATCCAATTTTTTGGGAGCATCTTTCTTTTTTAAATCAACTGTTGTGTTATAAAACGAGTATCCTTTCGGACTTACACTAACATTATAACGATCACCTTCACGTAATTTAATTCTATATTTTCCGTTTGCATCTTTTGTTGCCGTTGTTCGGATAACTTCATTATTATCTAAGTTGGTAATTACTACCTCAACCGGAATACCGGCTTGGGTAATTTCATCCGTAACATTAATTTCAAAATCTACTTTTTTGGCTTCCAGTTCTACATCACGCTCAAATTCATCAAATTGTACAATTTCATTTAAATTAAAATGAAAATCATAAGGCTCAAAGAACGGAGCACTAATGTTCATTGAATAGTCAGCACCAATGGGTAGCTCTATAAGATACCTGCCTTTACCTATTTTTTCAAAATTTGTATTTACGGGTACTCCTGAATTATCTTTTATTTCAATTTTTGCATTAACAGGGCTATAAATTTCATTATCAAAAATATTAAGAAGAAGTTTAACCTTTGTAAATAGTTTTACATCTTTGGTCATTTCCCTATTTTTCGACAATTTTGTAAAATCAAGATTATAGAAAAAATGCGAAAAGTTTTCTTTGTAAAAATCTATTTGATAATCATCTCCCTGAGGTAAAAAAAATTCATAAGCTCCTTTTTTATTTACATTTCTGAATTTATATTTAATACGCGCTGTAATCGGATCATAAATATTTATTTTGGCATCTAATGCTTTTTTTGAACTTAAATCAAGGATATTTCCTTTTAATAATACCACATTATCCGGCAAAAAATTAGCGGGTGAGTTTCCTGTGTAAATTTTAGATGAAGTTTGTCTTTTACTCACTTGCTTGATTGAAAAATAAGCCAAATTTGAATTAAATGCTAAGGTGGGAGCATAATCATCAAATTCTGAATTTAAAGTATCTAAACTTTCTGCAGGCAGCCATACATTTTTTACTAAAAGCTTAGTTCTGTAGATATCAAAGCCTCCTTTTCCTCCTTCGCGAACAGACGAAAAATAAAGTGTTTTATTATCAAGCAAAATTCGTGGTGCCTGTTCACAACTAACATTAACCGGAACAGGAAGTTTTTTGGGTTTTTGCCATTTTCCCGTTGATAAATCCTTTACTGAAACATATATATTCCTACAATCAATATCTTTATAATCAGGATTAGGAGCTTTTCGGGTAAAATATAAATATTTATCGTCAGCGCTTATTGAAGCTTGCCCGTCATACTCCAATGTATTTATAGGGGCACCAAGACTATGAGGCTCTGTCCACTCACCTGCAATGTTTACGGAGTAAAAAATATCTACACCCGAAGAATCTTTATAATAATCCGCCGAAAAGTATAATATACTGCCATCATAATTGAATGCAGGATATCGTATGCTAGCCTGCCCTCCGGCAAAATCATTAATTATATCAACAGCAGCCGGTTCTGACCATTGTCCGTCAATATATTTGCTTATGTAGAGTTTTGACTTACCGCTTATATTTGAAATAAAAGCAAGTTTATCTCCATTATTACTTATTGCCGGTTCATATTCACTAGCAGCATCAAAGTCTATCGGTAAACAAATATACTTAATGATCTGTGATTTAAGATTT
>JALWNR010000712.1 GCA_027083715.1 Bacteroidales bacterium | reverse complement strand
ATATAATGAAGTTCAACCATTGGTCGGTAAAGGAAAAGTAGCTGATTATATTCCGGCACTTAAAAATGTAAACGACCATCAGTTTGCAATGGCTGTAGTAACTGTTTCCGGTAACGAGTTTACTGTAGGTAAAACAGATGAAAATTTTTCAATACAAAGTATTTCAAAGGTTTTTACACTAACAATAGCGATGAACGATATTGGAAACAAGCTGTGGAAACGTGTCGGACGAGAACCATCAGGGACTAGTTTTAACTCATTAGTACAGTTAGAATATGAAAATGGTATTCCGCGTAACCCGTTTATTAATGCAGGAGCAATTGTTGTTTCTGATGCTATTTTTGAAGGACGCGGAAAAACAAAAAATCGTATTTTAAAATTTGTTCGCGAATTATCTGGAAATAAAACGATTACTTACGATGAAGAAATAGCCGAATCGGAACGAAAATACGGGAATCGTAATCGGGCAATGGCAAATTTAATCAAAAGCTTTAATAATTTAACTAATGAGGCAGATGATGTACTGGATATTTATTTTCATCAATGTGCAATTGCCATGAATACTTTAGACTTGGCAAAATCATTTTTATATCTGGCTAATTCAGGGCTTGATCCAAAAAACGGACAGCAAGTTTTAGATAACCGTATGTGTAAAAAAATGAATTCTTTAATGCTCACTTGTGGACTATATGATGCTGTTGGCGATTTTGCTTATCGTGTTGGATTGCCCGGCAAAAGTGGAGTGGGAGGGGCTATTGTAGCAGTAGTACCTAATGAGCTTGCTGTAGCTGTGTGGTCGCCTGCACTTAATAAATATGGAAATTCTTATGCCGGTACAAAAGCTTTAGAACTGTTTACTACCTATGCTAATAATTCTATATTTTAATCTTTTGCTGTTTCAGTATTAAGTTCACCTGATTTTTTTAATACTGTGCGAGCAATAAAAGGTCCTATAAATTCATGAATAATGGTGGCACCCATAATAATTCCGGCAAGGAGGTTTGAAAAATCTTTAAATTCACTTTCCTGACTAATTATTAGTGATAAACCCAGAACAATACCTCCTTGTGGAATTAATCCAGCAAAGGCATATTTTTTTACTTTTTCAGGCATGTGTAATATTCTTGTACCTAAATACATTCCTGAATATTTCCCAAACATTCGGATAATAATAAAACCGGCAATTAGTACTATTATTAGTAAACTTTCTGATTTAAAACTAAAATGCATGGCACTAAATACAAAAAACAATAAGAAAAACAAATCCTCCAAACCATTTTCGGTAATACGAACAATCTCTTTTTTAGCCTTGTTGAAATTTCGGATGATAAAGCCTAAGGTTAGCGTAGAAAAAAGTTCATCTAAACCGGCAATCTTAGCCAAACCAAAAGTAAGTGACAAAAATGCCAGAAATAAAATTAAAAGAGATTTATTATCGAAAATTTTCAGCCATTCTGTCAGCTTATTAAAAATTATTCCAAATATAACACCCGCCGTAATAGCACCAATTATTTTATATAAAATGATAAACACAATATGAAAAACGGTAACATTTTGACTTCCTAAAATTGAATGTGCTATAGAAATACTAAAACTAAATAAAATCAGGGTAATAATATCATCAAAAGCAGCAGCTCCTAATATCGCATTAGTAACAGCTCCTTTTGCCTTATATTCATGAATTACTGCCAGTGTTGCAGAAGGATCAGTTGGTGCACCCAACGATGCCAATATCAAACTAAAAGCTACTGCAGTTCCTAATCCTGTAATAGACAAAGGAAGAAAATACAAACTCAATAATAAGTAAATAATAAATAAAAACAAAAAGGCTCCAAAAGATTCGTAAAAGGCTAGGCTAAAATATTTTTTCCCTGTTTTTTTCAAATCTTCGATTGAAAAACTACTTCCAATTTCAAAAGTGATAAACGCTAAACAAAAATTTGTAATTGTTCCTGATAAATCTAAAAAATTTTCAGGAATTGAGTTTGATATTTCAGGATTTAATAATAGTCCGGCAACTAAATAGCCAACAATTTTAGGAAAACCCAATTTTTCAGCAATAACAGATAAAAAATATCCGGCAATGAGAATAATTCCAAAATATAAGATGATCATCTTGTTTTTTTAATCAAAGGTATCATTTTTCAATGAAAATGTTTTCTAATACCGGAGAAATTAATTTCAATAGTCTTTTATCACAAAATTTTCATGTGTTTATTTTTTATTATTTTCAATTGCCACATGGAACCGCATGATGTAAAATAATCATTGCCTTGTGAGTTTAATAATTATTTTAATCATGCTTGTTTCATTTGTTTATTTGTTATTGCCCACAGATTAATCAGATTAACCTGCGGTGAATTTTGCGGGTTAAATGT
>JALWNR010000711.1 GCA_027083715.1 Bacteroidales bacterium | reverse complement strand
TGTTAAAGCAGAATATAATAAAAATCAACTTTCTGTTTTTGTAGCAGGAGCAGCTTCCAATATGAGTATGAAACGTGTTGATTATTTTAACTATACACCGGATCAAAACACCAGTGAAACATTAAACTTTTTTGGGTATAGTGGTAAAGGTGGTGCTAATTACAATTTAACAGAGCATCACAATGTGTTTATAAATGCAGGTTATTTTGAACGTCAACCGGATTTCCGTTCAGCATTTTTAAATTACAGAAACGATCCTAATCCTGACGCTGTTAATGAAAAAATTTCAAGTTTTGAATTAGGATATGGTTATCGTGGTTCTAAATTAAGTATGAACCTTAACGGATATTATACAACTTGGGCAGATAAAACATTTATTAAGTCAATCAGACAGCCCGACGGATCTTATTATAATGCAAACTTATTAGGTGTTGATGCACTTCATATGGGTGTTGAGTTGGATTTTGTTTATCAACCGGTTAAAAATTTAACTATAACAGGTATGCTTTCTGTTGGAAACTGGAGCTGGCTAAACAACCTAGAGGGTGTTGTTGTATATGATGAGGATCAAGTTGCTGTTGATACAGTTAATCTGTATATTAAAGATGTAAAAGTTGGTGGTTCAGCTCAAACAACTGCTGCATTCGGATTAAATTATGAATTATTTAAAGGTTTAAAATTAGGTATTGATTATAACTATTATACCAACCTTTTTGCTGATTTTGATCCATTGACTCGTGGAACACAGGAAACTGGCGATAATCCAAATTCTTGGGAAATGCCTTCATATCAACTTTTTGATGTTAATTTAAAATATGATTTTAAAATTAACGGACTTAATTCAACTTTCTATGCTAAAGTAAATAATCTGTTTAATGAGGAATATGTTTCTGATGCTCTGGATGGTAATGATCATGGCTGGCAAACAGCAACAGTTTATTATGGCGTCGGAACAACCTGGTCTTTTGGTTTAAAAGTTAGATTTTAATTTTATTTAGAAAAAGATAATAATTTAAAAAATATATAAAAATGAAAAATACATTTATAATTTTAATAATGCTCTTAGGCTTATTTACTTTTGGATGTGACCCAATGGGTGACATTTATGATGAAATAGATGCAGAAATGGCAAAAGAGTATGTAGTAGATACATTTAATTTGGCAAGAGAAACTGCACCTGATGCTTATACTCTTACTGACGCAGATTATGAATTATCAAGCAATCCTGATGTGGCTAAATATAAAAACTTCTCGGATTATGCTTTACCAAAGGATTATTTGCCGGAAATTCTTAATCAAAAATTTACCGCACCTGATGCTTTTGAAATGCTTGTAACTTATAATTATTATTCAAAGCCAGTGGTTGATTCTGCAAATGCTTACGAAATTTCATCTGATGAATATAATGAGATGGGACAGTCTTATTCAAATTTCACTGATGAAGCAGAAGCAGAAACTCTTATTGCTAAACTTCTGGACCGTAAAGTTTATGAAACGGAAGCCGGTACTGAAAAAACGGTTTTATATACATTATTTTCAAAAAATGACACTCGTTATATCCGAGTTAATGCAGATAACACTACAGAGGTTCTGAGTTATTCTAGTGATGCTTATGAATTGGATAGTACTGATTATGAAGATTTAGGTCAAGGGACTTACTATAATTTTTATAAAATTAGTAATGCAGAATCAGGTGTTGTTGATTTAGCTGCCTTAAGAGGACATACTCTACCCAAAGATTATTCTTGTGAGGTTTATTTAAATTATTACGACACCTATGTGGTTTATTATTTTGACGGAGCAAACTGGCAGGTTAAAAATAGTGTAATGGCTGTTACTGAACCTTTAAATTATGCTTTAAATTCAGAGGATATTACTAAAAGCACATGGTGGGCAGATCCTGCAATTAAGATTACTTTAACAAGTGATGATTATAACCTGTATCCCGAAACATCAAATTATCAGAACTTTGACCTCCGTTCAGGAAAAGTTCCGGGAACAGACAGGGCTAAGCTCGTTGAAATGATTGGAGGTATGCTGGATGCAAATCATAATCCGGTAGAAGATCAACAATATCTTGTTAATTATGCATATTACGATGGTTCAAATGGAACTACTAATATCAGGGTAATTAAAACAGCAGGTGTTTGGTCTGAGTATTCAGAATAAATTATTTTTTTATAATTAAATAATCAATAAAAGCAGTGCTTCGTAAATGAAGTACTGCTTTTAGGGTTATTATAAAGCCTTTATTATTATGCAAAAAAGGATCCTACAAATTAAAAATTTCTCATTAATTCTACTTGGGCTGGTATTATTTTTTAATACTAATTACTCCAAAGCCCAAATAGGTACTCCTAAAAATCCTACCTACGGAAATGTTTCTTCAACTGCTCCACCTTCTTATTATGATGCGTTACTTGGACTTAGTGATAATGACTTAAGAAATAAACTCCAAACAATTGTTGTAAACGAAAATACAAAAGGACAAAATTACGGTGATGTTTGGGATATGTTAGAATCGGCGGATGAAAACCCCTTTGATAATACTGAAGTTTGGCTGATTTATACAGAAACAACCATTGGCAAAACAGAGCATGTAGTTGATAATAACGGCTGGAACCGTGAACATATTTTCCCGCAATCAAGAGGTGGGTTTAGCGATGGCACTTCGTTTACGGCTGACGGCATTGATGTTTATTTTTCAACAACAGCTGATGATATTGCTCATGCTCACGGCGATGCTCATCACATAAGAGCTTGCCTTGCAACAGAAAATACTAATCGCAGCGACCTGGATTTTGACGATGTAAGTGGTCCGCGAACAAAAAATACCTACTTTTACGAACCGCCATTGAGTGCCAAAGGCGATGTAGCACGTGCACTTTTTTATATGGCAATACGATATAATGACCTCAGTCTTGGTGTTGGAGATCAAGACGGACAAACAATCGGCAACCTGACAACACTTTTAGAGTGGAATAAACTTGACCCTCCTGATGATTATGAGCTAAGAAGAAATAATGTTATTTATGAATGGCAAAATAATAGAAATCCTTTTATTGATAATTATGAATTAGCAGACTACATTTGGGGTGATAAAAAAGGACAAAGTTGGCAAGGCTCTTCTGCCTCACAAATTCTTATTTCGGCAAATTTATCGGATTTTGGACTTATCCGTTACGGAAATGTTTCCTCGACACAATCCTATACGCTTGAAGCAAATAACTTAACCGATGATTTACAAATACTTGCACCCAATGATTTTGATATTTCATTAAGTGATGTGCCGGATAATTATACAAAACAAATAATTTTAAAACAATCAAACGGAACTATTCCTTCAACAACAATCTACGTGCGTTTTAATCCTTCCTCATACTCAAATAGCGATATAAGCGATTATATCACTCATATAAGCGGAAAAGCCCTTGGCAAACTAAGTGTTAAAGGTACAGAAGGAGATCCGCTTAAACAAGCGGAGGTTTTGTACAGTCAGGATTTTGAAACTAATTGTGCTTCGGATTGGGTGATATACAGTGTCAGCAGTAATGAGGATTGGACTTGTGATACTTATGGGCTTAACGGAAGCCAAGGTATTAAAATGAACAATTATCAAGCAGATGCAGACAGCGAAGACTGGCTCATTAGTCCACTGTTTAATGTTTCCGGCTATAAAAATCCTGTACTGAAATTTTGGTTAGAATCAACCTATTCAGGAAGTACATTGGAATTAATGTACTCTATTGATTATACAGGGAGTGGAGACCCGAGTTTGGCATCGTGGACAAAAATTTCGGATATTACTTTGACAGATAATTGGGCACAACAAAGTTTTGATTTATCTGCCATCGGGCAAAACACATTTTACATTGCTTATAAGCATACCAGTATTTTACCGGATGCTTCGCGAATTAATATGGATAATATTGAGCTTTATGCTACGCCTGTTGTTCCGGAAATATCAACAGATCTTACTTCATTAAACTTCCCATATACAGTTCCCGGAGACAGTAGCTCTTCATTAACTTATACTGTCTCCTGTCAAAACTTGGAAGGCGATGTTATTGTTTCGACATTAGCTCCTTTTGAGCTTTCGCTTGATAATAGTTCATGGACAGACTCTGTAACTGTTTTGCAGGCAAATGCCTCATCGCAAACAGTATATGTTCGGTTTAGCCCAACATCAGAATATTTAAAAGGCTATCATGAAAGAATAACGCATTCAACAACAAACGGAACAAACTATATAGTCGATTTATACTCGGAAGATAATCCTGCAACGGTAGTTGATGCAGCTACACTTACCCAAAACCAAACTCTGGATATTGTTACCTGGAATCTTGAATGGTTTGGTGCACCGGATAAAAGCAACAGTGCATCGACTTGGGATGAGCAATTATCAGAAGTTTCAACTACTATTTTGAATTTAGATGCAGATATTTATGCATTGCAGGAAGTAATTGTTGATGATGTAAACGGAAATTATCTGGATAGTTTACTCATCAAGCTAAATACAATTGCCGGCAGTGGAACATACAGTGCTTTACTTGGTCCAAGATATTCATTAGACGACCAATCTCCTTCTACAGATTGGCCAGCTCAAAGAGTTTGTTATATTTACCGAACGGATAATTTTGCAAATATAACATCCGAATCTATGTTTTCAAGCCTTTACCCCAATACAGATGTTACAACAATTGATGGATATACCGGAGATGCTTCATTGTTTTGGGCTTCGGGGCGTTTACCGTTTTTATTTACGGCAGATGTTACTATTGACGGAGTAACTGTCCCTATTGATTTTATAAATATTCATGCAAAATGTTGTTCGGATAGTAAAGACAGGAGAGTTGCTGATGCGTTGTTTTTAAAAGATGAATTGGACGCTAATTTTGATACGGATAATGTGATTATTTTAGGAGATTATAACGATTACTATGAAGGAAGTATATCAGGTGGAGATAGTCCGTATATTACTTGGTTTGAAAATGCTAATGAAGATTATTTACATGCTATAGGTGCATCAATCGATCATATTTCAATTTCAAATGAACTGTATTACGAATACCAAAGCTTAACAAATAATACAGCTGTTGAAACAACTACGGTATCAGATCATAATCCTGTATTACTTCGTATCAAATTGTATGATAATAACTTAAAAGGACAAGTAATCAATCTTAACGAGATATCGAATGTAGCCTACAATGCAGACCCGTTTTTTGTTTATGCACAGTCTTCAGCCAATCTTCCTGTTCAATATGAGATAGTGAGCGGACCGGCTACTATATCCGGTAGTATTTTAACAGTTTCTGATGTAGGAACGGTTACGGTAAAAGCATTCAATGATGGAGACAGTAATACATTGCCCGCAAGTGATGAAGTTCAGTTTCAAGTAGTAAAAGCTTCGCAGGCAATAACTTTTGAACTGCCCGATAGCGTGTCTTTGAGTCAGGGAAATATTACTTTGTCAGCAACAGCAAGTTCCGGTTTGGATGTTGGTTTTCGTATCACTGCAGGTAATGGTAGTATTTCGGGGAATGTACTTAGTTTTACACAAGCCGGGAATATAACAATTGAAGCCTACCAAGCAGGAAACGATAAATATAATGCAGCTCCATCTGTATCAAAAACAATTACGGTTACTGATGATAATGTTACTTCTGTTCCTGATATTTCCGAGCAAGTAGCCTTTTCAATTTATCCTAACCCTTCGGATGGAATTATTAATATAAAAGCCGATTTTTCTGTGGATAAAAGTGTTTTAAGAATTTTTTCGGCAAAAGGAAAGTTAGTTGGGGAGTATAAACTGGGCAGACAGAAGCAAATTGATGTGTCCGGATTTAAACCGGGTATATACTTGTTGGTAGTTAAAACGAAAGGGGGGGCTTATAGCAGTACGTTAATTTTAAAGTAGCTGGGAAAACACTTGTTTTCTTAGCTTGCATTTTCATGAATTTTCACGTAAAGGCGCTAAATTGCAAAGAGAGAGTAAATTAATAGCTTATGCGTAAAATATTTAACATTAAGTTCGATTAATTTAATTTGCTATCTTGCTCTTTATTTACACTTTGTGCTTTTGCGTGAAGAGTTTTCAAGTTAGATAAAATTGACTTTAATCAATGAAAAATGTAAAGCAGGGCACCATCCTCCTCCTAAGCACTTGTATTATTTACAAACTTATTCAGCGTATGTCACTTTGTCGTATCTTTAAGCAGTTAATGAACTTTTGACGTTTTTTTAGAAATGGATTGTTTTTTGTAATGAAATTTTTTGCCATAAAACTTACACTAAATGCTCCTGTTAACTTATATTTTTTATACTAAGTAAGATTTTGTAAACCTTTAAATAATTTTAAGATATGAAAAAATCAAGTTTTATTATCGTGATGCTGCTTTATAGTGCATTGAGTTTTGCACAAGTAGAGCCCATTCAGTTTAATAAATACGGAAATACGATTTCCGGTTATAGACCCGGAAGTAATGCGCGTATCATGATTGGGGTATTTGCTGAGTCGGAAAATAAACCTTATTCTGAGATTAATATTTTACGATTTCAGCCAAATGTAAACGAGTGGCGTATTGATAATATTGGGGAAGATTATTACACCATTAGTACTCATACCGGCTTATATTTAACGGTACAAGGCAGTGCTGTGGAGCATGCAAAATTAATTATTGATCATCCGAAACGGACAGATGCACAAATGTGGCGTATTGTTCCTGCAAATGAAGGAACATATTATCTTTTATCTAAAATGAACGAGCGATTATTAGTTACAGTAGTAGGTCCTTTTGTTTATCTTGAAGAACTTAAAGTTGATAGCGATAAGTTTATTCAGGAATGGACTATTAAAAAAGAATAATAAAGAAATAATAATCTTAAATTGGAAGTTATGAAAAAGTTCGTATTAATATTATTGGCAATAATGTCAAGCTATGTTTCTTATACACAAGAAATCGGTAGTTATACTGATCCTCGCGATGGAAAGACCTATAAAACCGTTAAATTAGGAGAGCATTGGTGGTTTGCCGAAAATCTGAATTATAAAACAGATGATTCTTGGGCTTTTTCCGATGATGAGAATAATGCAAATATTTACGGACGTTTATATACTTTTGAAGCTGCACAAAAAGCCTGCCCGTCTGGTTGGCATTTGGCTAAAGAGGTTGAGTGGTCTTCGTTAAGCAGCTTGATGGATGAAAAAATTATCGGAGGAAAATTAAAGGCTGTGGAAAAATGGGAAAAGCCAAATATCGGTGCGGATAATTCAACCAAATTTAATGCTTTGCCTAGTGGATACAGAACTCCGGACGGGCAATTTGTTGATTTAGGTAAAATTGCTGCTTTTTGGTCTGATACTGATGATGCAAATGGAAATACTGCATGGAGAATATATCTTTTATATGATAATTCCGGAATTATGCGCGGTATGGACTTGAAAAAACATGGTTTTTCTGTTCGTTGTGTAAAAGATTAAATTAAGGAATAGCAAAGCTATTCCTTAATTTTCTTTGTAAAAGGAAAATTATGAGATACAAACAGATTATCATATTATTCTTATTATTTTTCCTAAATACGAAAAATTTCTTTGCCCAAATTTCAGCGGTAGAGAAAGCGCGTATTGTTTTTAATCTGGCTAAAGAAATTGAATGGCTGGATGATGAAGAAATTTTTACATATAGAATTGGGGTTATTGAAAATAAAGATTCGGTTTATAATACTTTTAAAGAATTTGCAAGTACAAATCAATTACTTAAGTCAAAGGCTCTTGAGGTCTATAAATTTAATAAAATTGAAGAACTGAATAATTTTTTACAGCAAAAAGATTTACAAATATTTTACCTTTCCGGAAAATTATTAAAGCATAACGATACCATTGCTAAGCTTTTCGACCATAAAAATGTGTTATTGGTATTTGATAATGCTGAATCAAAAGAAAATTGTGTAGTTAATTTGTTAAATAATCCTGAAAAATATTACGAAATAAATTATAAAAATGCATTAAAACATAGATTGAAATTAACGGAGAATATTTTATTGTTGGGTGGAGATGAACATCTTTTGCGGGAAATGTATCGTGATTCAATGCAAATTTTAAGGGAAGAAAGAGCAAAGGCTCTTTTAAAACTCTACCGTATCCAAGATCAGGAAAAACGTTTGAAGTTAAGGCAAGAAGAACTATTAATGCAAGAACAAAAATTAGATAGCTTAAATTCTATTGTAACAAACCAAAAGCAAATAATTGAAAAACAAAAATATATCTTAAGAAAAAACCTGCAAGACATCATCAAGCAAAAAAAAGAAATTCGTAAATTAAAACAAATTTATACACTGCAATTAAATAAAATTGACAGTGTTAAGCAAGAATTGCTTAAAAAACAACAGCAACTGGAATTAAAGCAAAATAAATTAAACAGTTTGGAAGAAGAACTGGTTAAATCGCTTAAACGAATAAAAACTCAGTCAGATTACATTAAACTGGGTATTTTGTTTTTTGTGATTTTGCTATCTACAATCCTCGTTTTGTATATTAAAAACAAGGAGGCACAAAAAATAAAGCAACAGAATATTATTATTAAACAAAAAAGTGAAGAAATAGCCAGTATTAATGAAGAACTGGAAAATCAACAGATAATTGTTTCCGAACAAAATAAGCTCTTAACTAAACAAATCAGGGAAATTACAAGCAGTATTAATTATGCTCGTAGAATTCAATTGGCATTATTTCCGATAAAAGAAGTACTTGATAATAATTTTAGCGATAATTTTATATTGTATCGACCTAAGGATATTGTTAGTGGTGATTTTTATTGGTTTAGAAAAATTGAAAATAAAATTATTATTGTAGTTGCCGATTGTACCGGTCATGGTGTTCCGGGTGCTTTTATGAGCATTTTAGGCATGACTTTTTTATCTGAAATTACTAATACATATAATGACAGGGCAAATATTATTCTGGAACTTTTAAGAGAAAAAATTATTAATTCGCTTGAACAAGAAAAAGACATTCCGGTAAAAGATGGTATGGATATTTCTTTGGCTATTATTGATAAAGACAAAAAAAACATTAGTTTTGCAGGAGCATATAATTCTTTAGTAAAAATCAGTAAAGAAAATGAAAGCCACAGTTTACATGAATATAAAGGAGATAATATGCCCGTAGGTTATCACTTTAACTTTGAAAAGAAAAAACATTTTACCGAGAAAAAAGTTACTTATAAAAAAGGAGAGCGTATTTATATGTTTTCTGATGGATTTAAAGACCAGTTTGGAGGTAAAAAAGGCAGAAAACTGAATAAAAAAAGATTTTTTGATGTACTGGTGAAAGTACAAAACAAAAAAATGAAAGAACAAAAAATTGAATTGGAAAATTTCTTTGAAAAATGGATGTCCAGTTCTAAAATCGGGCAGGTTGATGATGTTTTAGTGGTTGGATTACAATTATAAAACACTATCCGGTAACTAATACGCTACAGGATAGTGTTTGTTTTATTAATTTAATGTAAAAGCAGTGGTTCCTATTAATGCTCCATCGGCAAAAACATCTACATAGTAAAGCCCGGGAATTAAATTTTCATTCTTTTTCCAATATATACACATATCCGTTATATCTCCTTGATAGTTTACTACTCTCTTAGCCGAATAAGCTATTTCTTTACCTTCAAAAGTAAATAAATCGTTCTCCGATTCATGCAATACATATTTATCGGGCTTAGCAATTCGGATATATACCCATTTTTCACCGCGCGGGGCAATAACATTTTCATCTATTGTAAAGCAAACTTTTATTTTGTCTAATTTTGAAATACGATTTGTTTTTTTGCCTCTTTTATTAATTCCTGTAGCTACTAGGTTTAGAGCTTTTAGCTCTGATGCTTTTTTTACTGTTCCCTCTAAACTGTCTCTGGCTGAACTTAATTCTTGATTTTCTGAAATTACAATACGGTACTCATTTTTAACCTGTGCATTTTCTTTTATTAGCTCTTGATTTCGGGTATAAAGCGAATCAATTTGAACAATATAGCTACGCATAATTTTACGTAAAGTTTCCAACTCTTTTTTATATTGTTTTATTTTTGCTGAATTAGAAGACTTTACATATTTAAGTTCTTCAATTAATTGTTTAATCCTTTTTTGTTCGGTTGCTAACTTTGCATTAATTGTATCATTATTGGTTTTTAATTCATCATATTGCATCAACAATTCTTTCATTTCATTGCTGATATTTTGTTTTTCAGTATTACTTTCTTCTAGCTGAGTAATAA
>JALWNR010000710.1 GCA_027083715.1 Bacteroidales bacterium | reverse complement strand
ATGAATCGTGTAGATGGTTTAAAATATAAGGAAATTGCCGAACGCCTGGGCGTAAGCATTAAAACCATTGAGAAAAGGATACAAAAAGCGGTAAATCAATTAAAAAAAACTATAAATTATAGATTATAAATATAGCTTATCTTCGCAAATTATCTTCTACAGCTAAGCCAAACTGCACACCACTATTGGGAATACTTGAAAAACCTACCTCCCTAATAAAAAAGACTATGAAGCTGTCTGTAAAACCCGACGATTGATTTGATAATAAACATTTAATAAAGAAACCGACAGACATTGATTAGCCATCAATAGCCTGCCGGATTTTCAAAACAACTGCAAAAAAATTAACCAAATTTTAGATTTTAAATAAAATCGCTAAACCTTTTTTATGAAGTAATCAGCTAATAATATTTGCAAAGCGATTTTATTGAATGTTTGTCTAAGTCCAATATCTTTGTTACGCTTACTTCAAAATAGATTTTATAGTAATAAACTCATATTTTTTAAGCTTCTTCAAGTTCCATATTTGACGATACAAAAAAGATCAGACTTTATAGACAGACAATTAGCACAGTAATTATCCTGAAACATTTGTAGAATCAGTGTCATTTCCTCCATCATCAGTCCATTCATCTTCATAATTATATTCGATGGTCTCACCATCACTGGTAACTGTGTATAAGTTGTCGCATGTTCCATCTCCGTAATCAACAGTAAAATCAGCTGTTTCACCATTTTCCGTATAACTGATTTCTTCTGTTCCTTCAACAGGAATCCAAGCATCTTCGCAAGAATAATTATAAACCAAAGGTTTTGTTATTTTATAAGTAAAGCTGTACCCTTTTGAAGATGTATATTCATAACTTCCTTCGGTAATAATATAGGAGTCGTTATCCATTTTTTCTTTAAAAGTACCTTTTAAAGATATTTGTTCATCGCCAGAAGTAATTACAAGATCTTCTGAACCTTCCCAAGCAAAGTCTGCATTGGTCATATCAGTCCAAGAACCTGAGTAAGTGACTTTTCCATCTACAACAACATCTCCATAAGTAAGATTTTCATAGACCTCGGTTCCTGTAAACGAACTTTGAGTTTCTGTCCAAGTAATGGTGATTTTGCCTTTTACCAACTCACCATATTCTTCACAGCCTTCATCACCATAGTCAATAATCATTTGCCAGCCACCATTATCTAATTGCATTTCAGTAATAGTCGCACAAGTTTCCCAGTCATCCACCCATGTAGAATCATTAGAAGTACTATCACTTTTAAAACTTTTCAATTTGGCTTTTTTAAGCCCGAAAGTTCGAAAGTTTTGCGTTATACTTTTAACGTCTTGATATTTTTTATTAACCGTTAAAAAGTTATCAACTGTTTTTTCATCAACCTTGTTATCTGTAACCTGAGTTTTTTCACAGGCTGCAAATGCAAAAATGAAGATGATTAAGGAATAAATTAATTGCTTTTTCATATCCTTCATCAATTTTAATTAATAATAAACTAGTTTGTTGATTCGGCCAAATCATTTAAAATAACAAGCTTGTTTTTTATTTGATAATCAAGCTCCATAGGAATACATACCATTTGAAGCGCTTTATCAAGATCTTTATTTGAGAAATATCCGGTAAATAATCGGTCTCTTTTGCCGGAATATTCAATTTTTACATCAAATTGGCGTTCAATTTCAGCAAAAACATCACTTAAATTTGCCTTATTGAAAGCAAATTTACCCTTTTGTCTTTCAGTAATCAACTTAATATCTACAGGAACCGGTTTTAAAAGAGTATTGTTTACTTTTTTCGTATATAAACCTTTTGTCAGAATTTCTTTCGTTTCTTTATTCTCTAATTGAACGCTGACCTTACCGGTAACACAAGCCACTTCAAAATGTTCATTTCTACTAATCACATTAAATTTTGTTCCCAAAACCTGAACTTTTCCGTTTTTACTAATTACTTGGAATTTACTTCCTTTTTTTACGGAAAAATAGGCTTCTCCATTTAAATGAACCATTCGTTTTTTAGACCAAGTTCGTTCATTAAACGAAATTTCAGAACCTGCTTGCAGAAGTACATGCGAGCCACCAGGAAGTGTAATTTCTTTAATTTGGGCAAAATTAGTTTCTACCTTGGTATCCTGAAACCAAAAATACAAACTTCCGGAAATCAGAATCACAGCAACAGCAGCTACTTTGAATAAAAACGACATGCTGTTTTTTCTACCTGCCTCTTTATTTTCAATCTTTTTCGACAATTCAGCCCAAATTGCCTCTTTACTTTTTTTAGCAGGAACAGAATAATTAGCACTGTGTTCTAATATCTTTTTTTCTAATTCCTTATGATTATCCTCTTTTTTCAATTCCTTCAAATTTTAGCCTGTTTACAATATATAC
>JALWNR010000709.1 GCA_027083715.1 Bacteroidales bacterium | reverse complement strand
AAGCCGGCATACGAGATGTAGAGAGGTCTCGTGGGCTCGGAGATGTGAAAAAGAGACAGGTATATGTACCGCACAAAAAAGTATTTACCCTACCTTTTTTTTGAAAAAAAAATAAAAAAATCAAGATTTATTTGTAATATACTTACTGTCAGGTGTTTGTGTTTTGTTTTTTTAGAGAGAGATATTTAAAAATATTCCGGGGGTGAAAGGAATAGCCTCTGAGTAAAGCCCAACGGTATTTTTATTTTCAGTAGGGATTTGAACTATATCGGCATACTTAATATTTTCATAATTCAGAACATTTAAAAAAGATAAGCCTGCTTCGAGTTTTATTTTCTTTAATTTAAAACGGTATATGGCTGCAATGTCAAGGCGTTGATATGGATAAAGACTGCCGCCGGTAAGTTCTTTTCCTGCTTCAAAACCTGAGCCGTAAACATAGTTTGCTGATATATAAAAAGGTGATAAATTAATTATAGAGGCTATTTTTAGCTCATGCCTTTGATCATGAACAGCCGGACGATACAGCTCATTCTCAAAATACGGAAACCATTCGGATACTTGCGAAAGAGAATAGGAAATCCATGCTGAATGTCCTTTATATTCTTGTTTTACAAAAAAATCCAATCCCATTGCTTTGCTTTTTCCTGTGTAAGTTTGACGAGATGTACTGCTTGTTAAAATCCGCGTAATTCCATTGGTTTGTTTGTAAAAACTTTCAATGCTCAAACTAAATCCGTTTTTGTGATACACCCCACCGAAAACATAATGTTGTGCCGTAAGCACGCTGACTTTGTCATTATCACTAATCATCCATAAATACCGGTAGTTGTTGTTCTCATCTACATCACTTACCAGAGATACAAACTGATTGTAAATACCCCAGGAAAGGTTGAATTGAATATTGGATGTTGGTTTCAGGGCAATACTTATTCTGGGTTGTAAGTAATTTTCATTTAAATTGAGCGCATAATCATTTCGTAAGCCAAGATTGATGTTTAAATATTTATTGAGTAAATATTTATTTTGAATGTACGACATTATTTGATCGCCCGTTTTAAGACTGTTAAAATCATCATTCGTGAGTGAAATTTCTTCTAAAAAAGCAATATTTTGGATATAAGCCAGAGCAAATTCCAGCTCCTGATTGGGAAGTACCGATAGTTTATTTGATAAAATTGCTTTAAATTCGCTCATGTCATTATTTATGCTTTTATTTTCATTATGCATATCGTTGTCCATTCCCATGTTTATCTCTGAACTGTTTTGAACGTCTTTTGTTTCCGATTGCCACTGCGAATACGATAGTTTAATTTGTCCGGTACCGGTGTTTTTCCAAACTTTGTTGTATAAAATACTGCCTCCGTACCGGTTTTTTTTCTCTTCTAATTCTTGCGAGATACTTGCTTTATAATAGGGTTCATCAATTTCTTCTTTTACGTTGTAATAAAACCTGTCTTGTCCCCAAAGGGTACTTAATGCATAATAATCTCCGTTATTTGCTTGTCCGCTGATTTTAAAGTTCGCATCACGAAAAGTATAATCAGGCTTTACCAAAATATTATTGCCTTCCATGTGGCTCATTGATGGTTGTGTTGAGCTCATATCTTGTGCATCATACAGATTGAAATAGCTTTGCCTGAATGCACCAACAACAGACAAATGTTTTCCTATGGGTGTTTCGGCTTTAAAATTAAGTGTGGTATTATTGATACTCAAATCGAGTACCGGCTTTTTTTTATTTCCGTCAATACCTGTAATATCTATAATTCCGCCAACCCGTTCGCCCAAAGTGGCATCATAACCGCCTTTATTGATACGAATATCTTTTGCCATATATGGATTTACATTACTAATGTTGTCGTTGTAATTTTTTAATCCGAAAAGGGTTATCTCATCAAAACTGATTTGCGATTGTCCTTCGTAGCTGCCCCATACAATCATCTGGCTTGATTGTTCTCCTGCCGCAAGTACACCGGGCTGCAAGCGCAATAAATTAAATACAGAATTATCGCCGTTTCCGGGAATAAAGCGGGCAATTTTATGATTAATACGCATTAATCCGGCTTTGGTACCGGTTTGTTCCGAAAAAACAACCGGCGAGCCTTCAACAACAACCTCCTTTAAATCAGTGGTCATGGCTTTTAATTCGATGATGTAATTTGCCCCGGCAGGTAAAACGGTGTCTAACTGATGATAACCCAGGTATAAAACTTTTAAGCGGAAAATACTGTCTGTTTTTGTTTCGTAACTGAAATTACCGAAATTATCCGTAAAGGTACCTTTTTCGTTAATTAAAATATTGGTAAAAGGCAGATTTTCACGGGTCTTTTCATCAATAATTTTTCCGCTTATCCTGATTTTTTTTATGCTTGCTGTTTTTATTTCCTTTTTGGAATAAAACAGATATACATCATTCGATTTTTCAAAAGTAACCGGTAAATCCTTTATCAATGCCTTAAATGCTTCATCGGGCGATGAAAAATTCTGTTGTAAACTTACGGTATATTTTGAGAGTTCTTTGTCGTTAAAAGATAAATTTAATTTATAAGCATCACGCAAATCAACCAGCACCTTGTTCAGATGCCGGTTGTTTGCATTAATTCTGATTTCTTGTGCGGAAACTTTCAAAGCAAGAAATGCCAGAATAACGATTATGTTCAATATCTTTTTCAATAACCGATTATTTTTGTTTGCTGATTAAAAATCTTCTATCGGCTTGTTGGTAAACATTTAAACCAAACGGACGACTAACAAAATACAATACTTCTTTAACCGATGCACTCTTTTCAAAACTACCGCTGTAAAGCAGGTTTAATTCTTCTTTGGGCAATATGATTTCCACTTTGTATTGCCGTTCAATTTCTTTAAAAACATCATCGATAGGTACCGATGTAAATACAAAACGGTTCGATATCCATGCTTTAACATTATCGGTATTAACGTTTTCTTTCAGTTTTAATTGTCCGTTTGTTTTTAGCTCCGCTTTTTCGCCCGGTTTTATTTGCAGGCTTTTCCCCGATTTATTATCCGAAACTTTTACTTTTCCTGTTACGCAGGTTACTTCATAACGTTTATCGCGTGCATATATATTAAAGCTTGTTCCTAAAACTTCCGTGGTACCCATTGCGGATTGTACACTGAACTTTTCACCTTTTTTTACTTCAAAAAATGCTTCGCCTTTCAGGTTTACAGTTCTTTTAATTTTCCACCAATAAGGATGATAGCTTATTTGAGCATCTGCATTCAAATACACTTTTGAGCCATCGGGCAATTGTGCCGTTAGATGCATTCCGGCAGGCGAATACAGGGTTTGCGTATAAAAGCGCATTAGTGCGGTTAAACCAAGTAATAATATTACAGATGCCGCAATAGCCCAAAGATAAACCGGTTTCTTATTTTGCATCTTAATTACTTTAGCTTGTTTTATTTCTTGCGAAAGATCATTCCACACTTCATCTTTGGATACATCCCAACTGATTTGTAATTTCGAGAATAATTTTTCACTCTTTTCGTCAAAGTTTTCTGTATCGGGTACTTCTTTTTTCATAACTCAGGCATTTTAAATGTGATAAAACCTCAAAGCCGTATTAAAGAGATAATGTAAACTTGAATAAACGGAAAAATAAAGCATATAAAAAGCCACTTTCAATATTTCGCGAAATGCACCTAATGCTCCGTGCATTCTTTTCTCAACTGCTTTGACACTTATTCCCAATTTTTCAGCTATTTCACCATACTTTAAGCCTTCCATACGGCTCATTAAAAAAACAACTCTTTGTTTTTCGCTTAATCCGGCAAGTGCTTGCTCGTATTTTTCTTTCAGTTCTTTGTATTCCATTTCTTCTTCCGGCGAAATGTTTTCCGTAAAGTCAAATTTCAGACTTTCCATATACTTTTCCTTTGTTTTGTTTTTACGGAATTTACTGATAAAAAAATCTCCGGCTATTTTATAAGCCAAACCAACTGTTTTTTTCCCTTCATCGGGAATTTGCTTTTCCCAGATACGTACAAAAGTATCTTGTGCAATATCAGTAGCCAATTCTTTATCGCCGCAACGATAATACAAATAGCTTCTTAAACTGTCGAAATTTTTATCGAAAAACTGTTTAAACTCTTTTTCTGTCAAAACTATTGATTTTTAATCATTAATATGCTTTTAACCTAGATTGAGCGATTATGTATAAAAAGAAATGCTGAGATTTTGAGTAATAAAAAGTTTATACAAATTGTAAGAAACCCTGTTGGGTTTTGAGTCAATTTTTATAAATCTTTTTAACTCAAAAGATTAGTATTTATTAAAATAGATAATCGCTTAATTTAGGTTTAAATCAAACCTAAGCTTAGTATCTGTTTTAACGGCTTTGTTCACTTATATACCGATTAAACCCTTTTTTACCCTACCAGTAAATTATTTTTTCTTTAATTTTCTGACACTTGACGATGAAACATACCACAATAAAAACCCGCTTAATACGGTTATTAAGCCCAATAAAGAAAATGCTCTTAATACAAAAGTATTAAAATTGTCTCTGCCCTGGTAATCCATGGTGTGTGTCATCCATAAGAAATCGAACCAGCGCCAGCTACGATGCCTGACCGTTTGAAAAGCCCCGTCGTTTATTGAAACATAGGCTTTAATTGCTTCCGGATGTTTGTATGAAATAACATAAGCAGGCAAAAGCCTTTCGCGATACTCATGATGCTTGTCTATCTTATCAATTCTTTGAATATCTTTTACTTGCAGATTGTTACGTATGTATCTTCCGGCTACTGCAAGCGCTTCTTTTTTGCTTATGCCATTTTTTATTTTCCCGTTTTGTGCATCATAAAGTTGCTCTTTATTAATCCAATAATATGGTTTGTTGTCAATTTCTCTGAGTTGCAATGTTCTAATTTCCGGCTTGTTTTCCAAACTATCGGGACTGATTAAATTGTTGAACGAATGAAAGACCGGTTTTTCTTTTTTAAACTGGTCTCCATGGATTTCATCAATATCCGTCCAACTGAAATACATTCCGCTTACAGTCCAGAACAGGAACTGAATACCGAGAAAAATGCCTAAGTAACGGTGTATTTTACGTATTTTTTTATGTGTTTTTCCTTTAATCATTTTTCTTATAATTTCTTGCCGAAGTATGCGTTTTAATTATTTTCCATTTACCTTCTGTTTTTTTCAATATTGATGTGGCAACTCCTTTTCTGCTGATGGTTCTTGCTTCCACACCTTCCTCTTCATTAGGTTTTATACCTATATGATATACATAAGTTTCGGTGGTAAAAGCATAAGGCATAGCAATTTTTATATCTATTTTGTAATCGGTAAAATCAAAATTACTGAAATATTTCAATTCCGGTGCTAAATGATGTTCCAAATAATGCGAAAAACTGCCTTCGACTCCGCCTGACTCAAAAACTTCCGAGTCTTTAGAGAATAGTTCAACCAATCCATCGGTAGTCAGCTTTTGTAGTCCGTCTTTGTATGCTTTCATTACTTGCTTTACTTCTTGTATTTCTTTATTGGTATCTACCTTATTTTCATTGCTTTGCTTAGTACATGCACTAAGAACGAGAGCCGTGAATAGAATTGTTAGAATAGTTATGTTTTTCATCTGTTTATTGGTTTTTGTTCGTTCATAAAATGATTTAGCTGAAATAATAAAGCAAAGTCCGTATGTTTACAGACTTTGCAATTAAAAAACTAAATATTAACCCACATTATTCAAGCGATACCCAAAATTGGACTGAAAGTTTTCTTTGAAATATTTACATAAAATATTGTAAGTCAATTAAATACTGTAAATAATAGTAAGGTCGGTGAATAATGTGGGTTAAGATTATAAGCTTTTAAGGGCATCTTTAAATTTTTTGCTGACCTCTTTGCCTATTTTATCCAGCTTGTTGTTTCCGGTGGCACTCAAAAGAGCAGCAGGGTTTACCATCACTACTTCGGTTTTACCATTACCCAAATCTTTAATCAACACTTTGCAGGGTAAAAATAAACCAATATTCTCTTCCTTTTGAATGGATTGATAGGCATATTCCGGATTGCAAGCTCCAAGAATTCTGTAAGGTTTTAAATCAACATCATCTAACTTTTCTTTTAGTTTTACATCCATGTCGATTTCCGAAATAATTCCAAATCCTTGCGCTTTTAATGCTTCTTTGACCTTTGTTGTAGTTTCCTCAAAAGAAAGTTTCAGTGTTTTACTGAAATAATAATCTTTACTTTTTTGTGCAAATACAGTTTGTAATGATAAAAATACCATTAAAACCATAAGAAGTTTTATTTTTTTCATTGTGCTCTATTTTTAATTGTTCGACTTAAATTATTTGTAAATTAAAATTTGTTTCTTACCCATAAATATCCGGTTTAAATCCCATTACCAAAATATCGTCCGTTTGCGGCTCAGTTTTTCGCCAGTTTATGTTTGTTTCATACAGTATTTCTTTCTGTGTATCCATAGGATAATTTGATATTTCAAGCAATAAATTACTGAATTTGTCAATTTTAAATCTTCTGTTTTTTGGACCACCAAATTGATCCTGATAGCCATCGGAAAACATATAAAAGACCATCTCTTTCTTTAACTCAATTGTGTGTTTTGTGTAAGTTCTGTTAATTTTTTTGTTGTATCCGCCAATTGAATACTTATCGCCTTTTATAATGTTAATTTTTTGATTATCAATATACACCAAAGGTATTCTTGCGCCAGAATATTCCATTTGTTTATTTTCTTTATCAATACTGCAAATGGCAATATCCAAACCATCCAGATTTTTAGATTCGTCTTGCTTTAAAGTTTTACAAATGTATGCATGAAGCGTATTCAATATTTTATCCGTTTCGGTAATTTTTAATACCTTAACAATTTCCACAAGATGAGCATTGGCAATCATTGTTAATAATGCTCCCGGAACTCCATGCCCCGTACAATCAATAGCTGCTACAAAAGATTTATTTCCCGTTTTTGCAAACCAGTAAAAATCGCCGCTCACGATGTCTTTGGGCATATACAATACAAAAGATTCCGGAAAATATTTTTTTATTTCTGTTTCACTTGTTAAAGCAGCAAACTGAATACGTTTAGCATAAGTTATACTATCTTCAAGCCGTTGATTTTTTTCTTCAATATGAGCCTGTTTTTTTTCAAGTTCCGTATTTTTTTGTTGTAACTTCATTCTGAAAAAACCATTTAAAGCACCTACCACTAAACCAATTCCGGCAAAATACAAGCCCATTGGTGAAAATAACAATTGGTTCAGGCTAAAATGAGCAAATCCACCATCGTGTTTAACCAACATGGATAAGGGATGCAAAACAAAAAATCCGATTGCCGTACCGATTAATGTATCGATAAAAAATATTGATAATTTAAAATCTGAATATTTCACTTTGATTTATTTATTAAACTGTTGATTTTGAGGGGAAAATATCACCGGCAGTTTCTTACTAACCAATTCATCAGCAAATGCAAATTTATCTTGTTTCCCTGCCGGCGATATATCTGTTACTTTATTTTATTAATGATTATGACCATCATTGTCGTTGTGCGAATCGCTTGCACGTTCATACTTGCAACATCCCGGTAAAGCTGCATAGGCTTCATCGGTTGCTTTATGCATTTCTGTATCATGTCCTACAGCGGCAATTGCCGAATGAACTTTGTGGATATCTACTTTTTGGTCAAATGTAACTTTTAACATTTTGCTTTCAATGTCCCAATTGGCTGTTTTTATTCCCGGTACAGTTAAAGCTGCATCCTGAATACGTTTTTGGCACATTTCACATTTGCCGTACACTTTAAAAGTGGCAGCATTTTGACCTGCATCTTGCGATACTGCATCTGACTGCTTGTGCGAATTGTGTGTTCCCGGATTATCCTTACTGCATTGTGCCTGAATTGTGTTAAAAGCAAAAAATGCCATTACTACTAATGATAATCTAATTAAAATTCCTCTTTTCATAATTTAAAAATTTAAATATTAAAACTCTGATTATTACAGAAAACTATACTGTTTTCTTTTTTGTTTTCTGTACTTTTTTATATCAATACAATGATTTATCTTTATGATAGAAATAAATATCAAAAAAGATAAGACTCAGGGCTAAACACAGTTGTGGGATTATTTTTTAGGTCTAAAATAGTTTCGCTTATTTTAAGCAAAACGCTCAGGTATGTTTTTCATAGCCTGAAACATTGTAAGTGTTCTGGAGCATTTAGTATGAAATATTTTGAAGCTCGAGCTTCCGATAATATTTGCCTATTCGCTCCCTGAACAAGATTTGTTCTGTAATTGGCAAATTGTTTTTTTAAGTGAATAACCTTATTATGATTCAGTTGAAAAACCGATGGTAAAAATACGTCGGTAATATAGTATGATTGAGTTGTTTCATTACAGCAATCGCACATGTCTTCTGTACAGCAACTTTCCTGTTCTGTAAATACTGATATAGAATGCACCTTACTGTCCGAATAGTGTTTATTAATGTTAATTCCAATAATGGAAAACAGTAATACAAAAGACATGATATAGTTTGCTGTTTTTTTCAAGATTGTAACTTTCAGAGATATTAACTCTTATACTATAATTTTTCAATAACTCTTTTTAATTTTTCACTAATTTCTTTGGCTATTTCAGCCATTGTTTCGTTTTCTACCGAAGCCATTGCTGCTTCAGGGTTTATTGAGCTGATTTCAAAAGCATTGTCGCCTGCTTCCTGAACCACAACATTGCAAGGCAATAAAGTGCCAATCTTGTCTTCGGTTTGTAACGATTTGTGTGCATAAGGCGGATTACATGCTTGCAATACCACATATTTTCTAAAATCTACATTGATTTTTTCTTTTAATGTTGCCTGAAAATCAATGGTTGAAATAACTCCAAATCCTTCTTCTTTTAATCCTTCTGTGATTTTTTGAACTGCTGTTTCAAAATCTACATTTTTTAATGTTGTTGTGAAATAATATGCCATAATTTTATTTTTTTAGGGTTTACATTATTAATACTTTACTAACTTATAAGTTAAGTTACAGATAATCATTTTCTTGCTTTGAGTAATATTAATTATCTGATTATAAGAAAATTAAGTATGGTTTACTATTTTTTGGTTTGTAAAGCAGGCTGTTTTATGTCATCAACAGATAATATTCCGTTTTAAACTCCTTTTTCATCACCTGCTTTACAGACCGATATAATCTCTACTCGTGATTGTGTTCACTGTGGTCTTCTTCTACTTTTTGAAGTTCCATTCCACATTTAGAGCATTTATCACCTTTTTTTCCTGTTACTTCGGGGTGCATTGGGCATGCATAAGTTGCATCGGCAGTCTGTTCCGATTTGTTTTCATCGTTCATTTCCATCTTATCATGATCCATTTCACTGTGTTCATCACCTTCCATGTGTTCGTGTTGCTCATGATTTTCTGCGTTTCCAGAATTTCCACAAGCTGTAATAAATGATGCACCGATTAAAAAAGCGGCTGCAATTCCAAATGTTAATAATTTTCTTTTCATTTTTCTAAAATTTAATTGATTAATATTAAAATTCTTATTCATAATTATCTTATTCTACCTTGTTTTGGTAAAGTTTTTTATATAAGCATAAACTGCGTCAATTTCTTTCTCTGATAATTTTTCTTCCCAACCAAACATTACAGTACCGATAATTCCTTTCCGGATAATTTGTTTATGTCCTTCATCAGAATAATAAGCCATTCGTGTTGTATCCGTAAAATTAGCAGGTAAATATACTAAGCCTTCAGCCATTGGTCCGTCACCTTTACCCTGTTCGCCATGGCATTTAGCACAACGATCTAAATAAATTTTTTTGCCTAATTCAATTTGTGCCTTGGTTGCCGGTACCGAGGGTTTATAATATTGGTCTCCCAATTCTTTTTTCAGTTTTTCACGAACTTGATTCAGATGTTCTAAATAAAGCTTTTTTTTATCGATATTTTGTTCCGATTTATTCTGATTTTGCTCTTTTTGTATTTTGTTATCTGATTTATAATCAGTGTTTTTTGTATTTTTGTCTGAGCATGCAATTAAAAATATGCTTGAAAATTCTGTTAAAATTTTGTCAGTTAGTGATTTCTCTAAAAAAGAATGTTTGAAAATTTTTCCATCTTTTGAAGATAAAATAGAAGTTGTATATCAGCCTATACCTATATATGAAGATGAAAAAGAATTAGCAAATGATGAAATTGTAATAGAAAGTATATTAGAAAAATTTAAATTAACAAAAGATAATTATTAGTTTTATGTAGGTATGTTAGAGAAAAGAAAAAATATTAAAGGACTAA
>JALWNR010000708.1 GCA_027083715.1 Bacteroidales bacterium | reverse complement strand
TGAATATTGTATATTGAGTGTTGAATATTTAATGTTTATCAAATTAATGGTAAAACTTTATATTTATTGATTTACCCACTAACTTTGCAGTAGTACCAATTATATTAATTCACGACTTAAAAAATCAACTAATTTTTGAACAGCCTGCCCGCGATGACTGATTTTATTTTTCACATCTGCAGGCATTTCCGCAAAAGTTATGTTGTAGCCTTGCGGCATAAAAACAGGGTCATAGCCAAAACCTCCTTTTCCCCTCCTTTCTTCAATAATATCACCGGTTACAATGCCTTCAAACTGATATTTTTTTCCACTATATATTAATGAAATCACTGTTTTGAAACGTGCTTTGCGATCTTCCTTTCCGTTTAGCTCGTTTAATATTTTATCGATATTTTTTTCCATATTTTTTTCTTCTCCTGCATAGCGTGCCGAATATACACCCGGACGACCCTCTAAAGCCTCAATTTCTAAGCCTGTATCATCAGCAAAACAATCAATTTTGTATTTATTGTAAACATATTCGGCTTTTTGCATTGAATTTTCTTCAATAGTTTCGGCTGTTTCAGGAATTTCTTCAAGGCAGCCAATATCTTTAAGGCTTAATAATTCAAAGCGATTACCAATAATTTGTTGTAACTCTTTTAATTTATGTGTGTTATTAGTTGCAAAAACTATTTTTTCCATTTTAAATAATTTTGTACTTATTTTTTTATTAACAAAATTCAGGACAAAGCTACAATAAAAAATCTTTCAATTCCGATAAATTATTTCCGATTTGAATACTTTTTTTCTCTTTTTTTAAACTTTCTTTAAGCCTTTGCGGGATTTCTAATTTGCCCGAAACTTCTTTTTGTACCGTATCGTAAAATTTAGCGGGATGGGCTGTTTCCAAAAATATTCCTTGAATTTTATTGGTTTTAAGGTATTCTATTAAACCAAGATATGCCACTGCACCGTGAGGGTCTAAAATATAATTGTGGTTTTTATAAATTGATCGAATTGCTTCTCGGGTCTGCTCATCGGTAAAACTATATCCAATAATTTCTGATTTTATTTTATCCCAATTATTCCCGTAAAGTTCAAGAAGACGTACAAAATTACTTGGATTACCTACATCCATTGCATTGGAAATAGTGGATACAGAGGGGCGCGCTTTAAAAATACCTTTTTTAAGATATTCGGGTACTACATCATTAATGTTTGTCGATGCAACAAATCGGGCAAGCGGAAGTCCTGATTTTTTAGCAATTACACCGGCAGTTAAATTACCATAATTGCCACTAGGAACAGATATTGCAAATGGTTTAGCTTTATCTTGTAATTGTGCATAAGCAGCAAAATAATAAACTGCCTGGGGTAAAAGGCGCGCTATATTAATCGAATTTGCCGAAGAAAGTTGCATTTTTTCTTTCAATTCTTTATCGGTAAAAGCCTCTTTTACCATTCTTTGACAATCATCAAAAGAGCCTTTTACTTCTAGTGCAATAATGTTTTTACCTAATGTGGTAAATTGTTTTTCTTGTATTTCGCTAACCATTGCTTTTGGGTAAAGCACCAACACATCAATACCTTCTACATCAAGAAAACCACTGGCAACGGCACTACCCGTATCGCCAGAGGTGGCAACTAAAATAGTTACTTTATTATCATTTGCAGCAAATTTGGATAGAAACCTGGCCATTACTCTAGCCCCAACATCTTTAAAAGCCAAAGTGGGTCCATGAAAAAGCTCTAATGTTTGAATATGATCATGAACTTTTATCAAGGGGATTTCAAAATCTAAAGCATCATTCAATAAATCAATTAGTTCGTTATTTGTTAAATCATTACCTACATAAGGTTTTAAAAACCGGTAAGCAATTTCAGAAATACTCAATTGTTCGATTTCATTAAAAAATGATTTTGGCAATTGCGGAATTTCTTCAGGAAAAAATAAACCTTTATCATCAGCTAATCCTTTAACTACAGCTTCTTTGAAACTTACCTTATTTGATTTGTTATTAGTACTGTAATAATTCATATTATTGGATTTTATGGTATGTAATTTTTTTCAAAAGCTTCACAATAAATAGATTTACAAAACTGATGTGCACTGTTTTTTAACTTCGTTAAAAAAATAGCAGAAACACAGATGTTCTAAATAATAAATCTGTAAATATCTGTGTCACCTGTGTTTCTATATTGTTTAGCTACGCTAACCTGCAAAATTCACCGCTTTTGTTACAGTTGTGCTACAACACGCTTATTATCAATACGTTGAGTAAGTTTTATCACAAAACAAACGCACTCAAATTTGGGTGTCGCTTGAAATTCTCTTCACGCATCTACTTCGTTACGAATTCCTTGAAATATAAAGATATGTCGGCGGAATTCGGTGCCTCGTATCTGCATAAAGAGAATT
>JALWNR010000707.1 GCA_027083715.1 Bacteroidales bacterium | reverse complement strand
TACCTAAAAAATGTAAAAAGATTTTGCAAATGCTAGTGATGGAGCTAGATGATGGAAAATGTATAAATGGAGTAAAGTTAAAATACTTTGGGTAGATGATGAAATTGATTTGTTAAAAATTCATATTCTTTTTCTTAAAGAGAAAGGTTACGATGTAGTTACAGCCAATAATGGCGATGATGCTATAGCTTTGGTACACGAAAATCATTTTGATATTATATTTTTAGATGAGCATATGCCCGGTTTAAGCGGCTTAGAAACATTAGATTTGATTAAAAGTATCTATCCTACTATTCCTCTGGTAATGATAACCAAAAGCGAGGAAGAAAATATTATGGATAGAGCTATTGGAGCAAAAATTTCCGATTATCTGATTAAACCGGTAAATCCTAATCAAATTTTATTAACTATTAAGAAAAATGTAGATACAAAAAGGTTGATTACAGAAAAAACAACTACTGATTATCGTACAGAGTTTTCTAAAATCAGTATGCAAATAAATGAATGTCAATACTTTGAAGATTGGGTGGAATTATATAAAAAACTAATTTACTGGGAATTGGAATTAGATGAATCGGAAGACGATACTCTGGATGAAGTTCTGAAATTGCAAAAAGAGGAAGCAGGAAATGCTTTTGTAAAGTTTATTAAAAAAAATTATACTTCGTGGCTTAAACAAACATCGGAAAAACGACCATTGTTATCGGTCGATATATTTCGTAAAAAAATATTTCCTGAACTAAAAGAAAAGAAAACGGTAATGATTATCATTGATAATTTGCGTTTTGATCAATGGAAAGTTTTACAACCATCCATACGCGAATTTTATCGTTTAGAAGAAGAAACGGTTTATTCAGGTATTTTGCCAACAGCAACACAGTATGCTCGTAATGCTATGTTTGCAGGATTGATGCCTGCCGATATTGCAAAATTACATCCCGACTTATGGGTTTTTGATGAAGAGGAAGGAGGAAAAAACCTCCATGAAAAAATTTTACTTGAGCATCAGATGAAAAGAAACCGGATTGAGCAGAAATTTTATTATGATAAAGTAATGAATAACAAAGCCGGAGAAAAATTGGTAGAAAATATCAATGCTTTACTTGAAAACCAACTTGCAGTAATTGTTTACAATTTTGTAGATATGCTATCGCATGCTCGAACAGAGTCGCAAATGATTCGTGAATTGGCTAATGATGAGGCAGCCTACCGCTCCTTAACACAAACATGGTTTGAGCACTCCTCTTTATTTAATTTATTGAAAACATTAAGTAACCGGGATGTAAAAGTGGTAATTACTACCGATCACGGAACTATTAGGGTGAATAATGCAATAAAAATTATTGGCGATAAAAAAGTTACTACCAATTTGCGCTACAAGCAAGGTAAAAACCTGAATTACAACCCAAAAGAAGTTTTAGAGCTTGGTAGTCCCGAAGAATTGAAATTGCCCAAATCTTTTTTAAGTTCAAAGTATATTTTTGCAATGAATAAAGATTTTTTTGCTTATAGAAATAATTTTAATTACTACGTAAAATATTATAAAGATACATTTCAACATGGCGGAGTTTCTCTGGAAGAAATGCTGATCCCCTTGATTGTATTAAAACCCAAAGCTGTATAATTTGATTGAATAAATGTGTAAACAATGAAAAAATTTATCATAAAATCATTAGAGGATTTACCGGAAGTTGTTAAAACTATAGTACATTCATTAAATATTCAAGCACAAATGCCGGAATATAATTGTATTGCTTTTTATGGAGAAATGGGTGCCGGAAAAACTACTTTAATAAAAGAAATTTGTAAAATTTTGGGTGTAAAAGATATTACCTCAAGTCCAACATTTGCACTCATTAATGAGTATTTAACTCATGCGGATGAACGTATTTTTCATTTTGATTTTTATCGTATTAATCATCTCGAAGAAGCCTATGATCTGGGTTATGAAGATTATTTTTACAGTGATTCATTGTGTTTAATTGAATGGCCTGAAAAAATAGAAAGTTTACTGCCAAAGAAATATATAAAAGTTAAAATTAATATTAATGAAACAAACCAAAGAATTGTTGAAGCAAGTCATATTTCATAATTCTACAGTCAGGTATAAACATTTATGCCTCTAAAAATGTTAAATTTTGTTTGAAATTATGTCAGGAAAGTTTAACTTTGAATAATTTTGACCGCAAATAAATTTAAAATGGCTCAGGTTCACGATTCAGCAGATTTTTCGTTTAGGCAAAAGCAATTGTTCCCCCAAGAAGAAATATAGAAAAAAAGAAAAAAAAGTAAACAATTACTTATAGGTATTCCAAAAGAAGAAACCGAAAATGAAAAACGAATTCCGTTAACTCCACAGGCTGTCCAACTTTTATGCAAATCGGGACATAAAATACTTATTGA
>JALWNR010000706.1 GCA_027083715.1 Bacteroidales bacterium | reverse complement strand
ATACAGTGGTATTGTTGAAATATTGGCGATTTTGTTACCTGAAAAATATAATATAGAATTATTTGAATTTATTAATTTATTTTATGGTAATGATGATGGAGACAAAAAAAATATAGAATGGATAAAAGATAATACCTATGAAGCATTTACTAGGCTTTTGTTAGAAAGTTTGAAATGGAGAGACTTATCAAGTATTAACGAAGAAAAAATAATAAATTGGATTAAAGATAATGGCAGATTGGATAATAATGAATGGTTTTATACATTAACTGAACTTGCAGCCATCGCCAATCATCCATTTAATAGTGATTTGTTACATAGTATTTTATTAAACAATTCAATGTCAGAAAGAGACAGTTTTTGGCAAAGATATATGTTGTATTATAGTAATTATGACGATTATAATACAGCTTTTCCTCTACGCCGTTTAATTGATTGGGCTTGGACACCAAATATCTCAACAAATACAGATGATGAAACGGCAAGATTAGTAGCACAAACATTAGCTTGGATTTTATCTAGCACCAATATTGCACTTAGAGACCAAACTACAAAAGCATTAGTTAATTTATTAGAACAAAAGCCAAACATATTAATAAAAATCTTAAAGGAATTTGAGAAAATTGATGACTTATATATTTTAGAAAGATTATATGCAGTTAGTTATGGTTGTATTTTACGGACGGAAAAAGATATATCCATAAAAACAATAGCACAATATATATACGACACTATTTTTAAAGATGCCAATCCCCCTGCACACATTTTATTAAGAGATTATGCCCGAAATGCAATTGAATATGCTATTTACAGAAATGTAGGTTTAAAAATTGATACAAATCTAATCCGACCACCGTATAACAGTCCTATGCCTGCTTTACCACAAAATGAAGATGAAGTAAAAAAATATCAACTTGATTATGATAGTCCTGGATTTAAAGAAACACACGGTTTTGAACAAAACGCAATATATAGCTCTTTAATATCGGGAATTGCTGACTTTGGTCATTATATTGTTGAGTCAGCTGTGGGAAATTTTGAATCTGTTTCGTTTAAAGCAAAAAACTACCAAAATATCACAAGCAAATCAAGATTAGAAAATTTTAATCCTTGGCCAGTTAGATATTGGATAGTAAAAAGAGTTTTTGAATTAGGATATGATAAAGGACTACACGGTGAATATGATTACTCTTCTCGTAATTCTTATTATTACAATAGACACGAAAATAAAATTGAACGAATTGGAAAAAAATATCAGTGGATTGCATTTTATGAAATAATGGCAGCGCTTTCAGATAATTATAAAATAAATGAAGGTTGGGGGTTAAATGAAAAATCTGATTTTTATAAAGGTGCTTGGCAACTATTCTTGCGGGATATAGATCCAGCATATATTACAAAAAATGAAAATGACGAAGATAATGTTATAAAAGCAAAAAAGGAATGGTGGGCAGATAAGGAATATACAGAATGGAATTACCCAGATTCAAATTGGGTTAGTAACATTGATGATTTGCCTAATCCCAAAGAAGTAATAGAAAAGGAAGATTCAAATAATACTAAATGGTTATATTTGCAACACTTTGCCAGATGGGACGAACCAAAGAAAATAGGTGTTAATAAATACGAAGGAAGAAGAAAGGAAATTTGGTATTTAATACAAGGTTTATTAGTTAAGAAATCAGATAAGAAAGAAATTATTGATTATTTAAAAAAACAAAACTTTTGGGGCAGATGGTTGCCTGAAAATAGAGATGATTTTTCAAGCTTAATCAATAGAGAAAAGTTTTGGTCGCCTGCTTATTACAATACTTATAAAGATGATAATAATATTTGGAAAACTATACAAGATACAGAATATAAAGTAATTATTTCTACTGAATCTGCAAATGGGGGTATTGAAAACGATAAATCTGGTGCAAATATGAAATATAATATTCCTTGCAAATATATTTTTGAAGGGATGAAACTAAAATATTCACCAATAGATGGTAATTTAGAAAATTCAGAAGGAGAACTTGTTGCAAGAAATAGCAACCCTCAAAGTGTTTTAATAAGAAAAAAAGACTTAATTAATTTTTTAGAAAGTAACGATATGGAAATAATTTGGACATTATTAGGAGAAAAATTTTCATTCGACAATAGTTATAGAGAAGATTCTTATTTTAAAGTTCCTTGTGGTGTATATTATTTAGAGAATAAACAAATAACAGGTGAAATTAAAATATATAATAGAGATTAAAAAAGGCGAAGGCATAACAATGTATATAAGTCATTGGGCGAATGGTAGTTAGACCGAATGTTTATGAATATAAATAAACGGTATAGTAAATTGAAAGTTAAGTGTTTCAAAACGCCCAACGCCTCATATACTAACCGTTGTGCAGAACTTAAAAATTGGGCGCAATAAA
>JALWNR010000705.1 GCA_027083715.1 Bacteroidales bacterium | reverse complement strand
GTATTAAAGAAATTTTTAATAAATTACCGTTTTAATATAAGCTCAAAGTTCTTTATTTTTCCGATACATTACCTATGGACTTACAATTCTTACAAGATTTTGAAAATCACTTAAATCCTGCCAAGGCAATAAATAAAAAGGTTTCTTTTGAAATTCTTGGATACGGAGAAATCAGTACCGTATTTGATATAAAAGGCGAAGCCTTTTCCGGCTGGGCTTTTAAACGTTTGCCTTTGTTTAAAAGTTTGGAACAAGCCAAAAATTATGTGAATTTTTACAAAAGCTACAATCAAAAACTGGAAGAAATTGGGATTAGTTTGCCAAAATATGATGGCAAAGCAGTTAGGGGACATCGAGGCATTTATGTGGCTTATTTAATGCAGGAGCGATTGAATGGAAAATCAATACTTCATAAATTGTTACATGTATTGCCGGATGATGAAATTCCTGTTTTATTGGAACTTGTACTGAAAAAGGTGTTAAAAGTCTGGGAATTTAATAAAAAAGATACCGGACTGGTTTTAGGTATTGATGCACAGATTTCGAACTGGGCGTTGAAAGGCTTTGATGAAAATAATGTTCACATTAATGAGAATTCTGAATTGTATTTTATTGACACAAGTACTCCTCTTATGCAAAAAGACGGTAAAGAACAATTAGATGCCGAACTTTTGCTAAAAAGTGCACCAGGATTTATCCGTCCTATTTTGCGTTGGTTCTTTTTGGATGATGTACTTACGCGCTATTATAGTTTTAGAGACATCAGCACTGATATTTTGGCAAATTTCATTAAAGAACAGCGCAAAGATTTGATTGAACTATGCTTGCCTGTAGTAAACCGTTTTTGTGAGCAACATTACAATGTGATTGGCGAAAAGTCTTTGCATGCAAAAGAAGTGTATGATTATTACAAAGAAGATAAACTAATTTGGAGTATTTTTCTTACCACACGCCGCTTTGACCGTTTTGTACAGACAAAGATTTTCGGAAAACGTTATGAATTTATTTTACCGGGAGAAATAAAGCGATAAACTTCCTAAGTTGTTCCACACTAATAACCCTCAAAACAAAAATCCAAATAAAAGACACAGCAATATTAACAAAAAACAGCAGATAACGATAGGTTTCAATTTGACTAATGAATTTGGTTTGAATAATGAGTATTCCAGTGAAAATTAGCCATTTAAAAACCTCATTTTTAATGATTTTAAAGTTAAAAATCCGGTAAACAAGATAAAATTGTATCACTGCCATTAATATTTGCGTTGCCATACTGCTGAAAGCTGCCCCAACATATTTATATTCAGGTATTAAAATATAGTTTAGTGCAATATTGACAACAACACCTGTAGCTGAAATAACATTTAGTTGTTTCAGGTTACCATTGGCGGTTAAAAGTGTGCCGTAAATATAAATAACAGCAATTCCACCAAAGCCAAACATTAATATACCTAGTATTTTAGCAGACTGCAAAGCATGCTCTTTATACAAAACCAGCATGATTCTATCACTGTAAAAAAATACAGATATTATTAAAATCATTACCGGAGCAAGTAATAGTAATGCAGATTTTTTTACCATATTTTCCAAATCATCTTTATCCTTAATCATTTTTGAAAAAATTGGTAAAAGTAAGGATGCAAACAGATAGGCAAAAACTGCAAAAGCATCAACAATGCGAAAAGCCTGAGCATAAATTCCCGAATAAAAATTCCCGTTTGGGAGCATACGTTCTAACATCACAAAATCAACACGCGTATAGATGGTCATTAATAAAATCAGTAAAGCAAACGGAGCACTTTGCCTGACAATAGCTAATGCAAAACCATAATTAAAGCGTAGCTTTAATTTTCCACTTTCACGCAATACAAAAATAAAGGCTGTTAGTGTACTAATAAGATAAGCAAGTGTTTGCGAATAGGCAAGCCATTCAATTTGAAAATTCTGCCGGAATTTTAAAATCAATATTCCGCAAAAAATAATCATTAATGATTTATCGGTTATGGATAAAATGCTATTGGTTTTAAACAAATGCAATGCTGCCAAATTGGAACGTAAATACAAAAAGAATGAAGCCAACACCTGATTAATCAGAAGAATAATAAGAAATTCTATTTGTGCTTCTGAATAACCAATAAAATAAGCAAAAGCTAAACTTACAATGATGTATATTGCTGAAAGAATAAATTTTATACCAATTAATTGCGAGAGATGTTTGTTAAGTAATTGCCGATTTTGCGCAATATTTTTAGTATTGAAATTGTTCAAACCAAAATCTGTCAAAATGTTGAATATCAACGAGAAATTAAATAGTGTAATATAAAACCCATATTGTTCGGCACCTACAATGTTTTGGATACTACGGTCAATGCCGAAAATCCAAAATGGCTTAATCAGCAGGTTCAAAAACAAT
>JALWNR010000704.1 GCA_027083715.1 Bacteroidales bacterium | reverse complement strand
GTGTCGCTTGAAATTCTCTTCACGCATCTACTTCGTTACGAATTCCTTGAAATATAAAGATATGTCGGCGGAATTCGGTGCCTCGTATCTGCATAAAGAGAATTTCATGAATTATTGCGGTTAAGAAAATGAAAACATTAATGCAAATATATCCTCTATCCATAGCCAAACTCAACTAATTATTATAAAAAAAATTTAGTTTTTTAATATTGTAGATTCAACTTTATGCACTTTACATACTTTTAAGCAACTCAGGAGAGTTGTGCTACGAACTTTCAACTAATTTGCCAGCGTCTTTCTATCCCCGGTTAAATATCCGGAACCGACAATGCCTTTTACTTTATTTCCATTGCGCTTAACAGCTTCTTGCGGTTTTTCCAAATCAAGTTTTTCGTAAATAGAGTTTTTACTCACAAAATCAGGAACAATTTCTTTCATCTGTTTCACAACTTTAAATCTATCCTGTGATTTTGCCGTATCAATTAACTTATTGATTGCCGATTTTATTTCAAAATGGTTGTAGGCAATTACTTTTCCAATCATAATTTGTGGGTGATGCGTAGGAAGAGTATTTTCTTTATCGTTCAATAATTCTTCATAAAGCTTTTCTCCGGGACGCAAACCTGTTATACTAATATTAATATCAATACCCAGTTCTAGACCCGATAGTTTAATCATTTTTTTAGCTAAATCAATTATCTTTACCGATTTACCCATATCAAAAACAAAAATTTCACCACCTTTGCCCATAGCACCGGCTTCAAGTACCAGTTGGCAAGCCTCCGGTATGGTCATAAAATAACGAGTAATTTCAGGATGGGTTACCGTAACGGGTCCTCCTCTTTGAATTTGTTTTTTAAAACGTAAAATTACTGAGCCATTTGAACCCAGAACATTACCAAATCGAGTAGTTATAAATTTTGTACCGTCAAAAGCATTTAAACTTTGGGTATAAATTTCGGCTATTCTTTTTGAAGCACCCATTACATTAGTTGGGCGAACTGCTTTATCGGTAGAAATCATCACAAATTTACGCACCTTGTATTTTACTGCCAAATCGGCAAGTATTTTTGTGCCCATAACATTAATTCTAATGGCTTCTGCCGGATTATTTTCCATCATAGGCACATGTTTATATGCGGCGGCATGATAAACCAAAGAGGGTTTATAATTTTCAAAAACACTTTCCATTCGGTGTTTATCGGATATACTACCGATAAGCACACTTACATTACTAAAACGAAATTGCTCTTTTAGTTCAAGTTCCAAATCATACAACGGCGACTCTGCTTGATCAAAAACAATAATATGTTTAGGATTAAACCGAATTAATTGACGTACTATTTCACTGCCTATTGAACCGGCAGCACCGGTTACCAATATGGTTCTGTTAAGTGTATCGCGCTTTATTTGTGCTTCATCTAATTTAATAGGATCTCTTTCAAGTAAATCGTCAATTTTTACTTTACGAATTTGTTTTACACTGAGTTCACCATTAATCCATGTGGTAACATCCGGCAAGGTTAATACTTTAATATTCCGATTTAAACAAATTTCAATAATCTTTTCTTTCTTTTTTGAAGGAATATTTTTTTCAGAAAAAATAATCGAGCTAATCTCATGTTTATCAACTAAAGTTTCTAACATATTTAGCCCGTAAACACTTATTCCGTCAAGTTTTTGTCCTTTATGAACACTCGTGTAATCAATAAATGCTACAATTCTATATTTAGAGTTAATATCATTTGTTAATGTTTTTTTAGTAATAAGTGCCATGTCATTAATACCAAGTATTAATACATTTTCTTTGTCCTTTTCATTAAATACACCAATATATTCGGCATATAGATTTTTTACCATTAATCGGGAAAAGGTCATAATAAAAATATTTGCCAAAAAATCAATGCCTATCACCGAAAAAGGGATTAAATAACTTTGATTAATTCTATAACTAATTAAATTACTAAACCCAATAATAAAACTTCCTGTTAAGATAACTATAAATATCTTACCGGCATCTTTTGTACCGGTATAACGAATAATTCCTGTATAGGTTTTACTTATCAAAAAACTCACAAGCCGAACCAATAATACAAGCGGAATTACCCAATATAAAGAATTGAATTCATTGCTGTCTGTAAGTTCATTGGGAAGGTGGAAGTTAAATCGTAAAGAATATGCAATAATTAATGAAGTAAAACTTATTCCGAGATCAATAAACAAAATTATCCACCTTGGAGCATTGCGTTTAGTGAAAATGTACTGTAGCATAGTTTAATTTTTTGAGCCAATAATAAATCGATAATAATGTCTGCAGGAAATAACACATTATATATTTACCTTATGGGTAAACATAAAAAAGTATCCGTTTATCTGCAAACATTAATTTAAAATGGTTATAAATAGCTCTGAAT
>JALWNR010000703.1 GCA_027083715.1 Bacteroidales bacterium | reverse complement strand
AAATGGTGTATGAATACCCGAGTATAAGCAATCAAAAATATGTACAAGAAAGTTTGTTTGGCTGGGGATTTAACATAAGTACAGCAATTAATATGTTTAATGGAAAGCTCGGATTGCAGGGTGTATTAGGCAAAGGTTATGCCAGCTATAATAACGATGGAGGTTATGATATTACTCCGGCTTTGGATGACGACCCCAATACGCCCATTACAGAGTTTAAAGCAGTAGTGCCTTTTCAATATGGTTTTACGGCTTTCTATGATTACAACATTGGCAAGCGTTGGTCGGGTTCGTTTGGATATAGCCAAACTGTTTTTGACAACTCTTCAGGACAGCTAGATAATGAATTTCATAAATCCCAGTACGTTGTGATTCAAACTATTTATCAGGTTATTGAAGGTCTTAATATCGGATTAAACTATCAATATGGAACAAAAACAGTTAAAGACGGAACCAGTGGATACAACCAGAGGGTATTGTTTAATGTTACCTACTATTTTAGTCATGTGCGGGATGAATAATTAATTATTGGAAGATTCTTATTAGAAATTTTTCAGCAATATAAGAACTATTGTTTAATAGATTTTTTTATCTTTCCAACGTTTATGTGACCACATCCACGTATCAGGATATTTTTTTATAGATTCTTCTAATTTTAAAGCATATTTTTGAGTGAGTTCGCCTTCTTTTAGTTTAGTTGGTTCATCCTCAAGAATTGAAAGTGTTGCCAAATAATATCCTCGTTTTACTTTTTTTATTTCCATATAGATAATCGGCAGGTTATATTTTCGGGAATATGTTTCCGGTCCGTGTAAAAAAACAGTTTCTTTACCAAAAAATACAGCATTTTTTCTTTTCGTACTTGGAGAGTATTGATCGGCTACCATGAAGAAAGCTTTTGGCTGTTCTCTTTTTTTACTAAAATAAGCAGCGGTATTAAAAATTGCAAGTAACTCCAAACCAAATCTTTTTCTTTGTTTATAAACATAGGCATCAATATATTTATTGGTTAGAGGTTTGTACAATACAACAGCTTTATGTTTAAAATCTTTTACAACAGAGCCTGTTGCAAGTTCCCAATTTCCCATATGGGCAACTGCCATAATTAGGCTCCTCTCTTGATTATAGTATTTATCTAAAATTTCTGCATTAGTTACACTAAAACGTTTTAATATTTCTTTTTCGCTAATGGTATATCCTTTTATACTTTCTAAAATTAAATCAGTAAGGTTTTTATAGAATTTGCGTTCTATTTCTCTTTTTTCACGAATGCTTTTTTCAGGAAAACAGTATTCTAAATTTTTCCGTACAACAGATTTTCTATATCCAACTATTTTGTATAATAAAAAATACACTCCATCCGAAATAATATATAATATCCTAAAAGGAATAATTCTGAAAAATGTAACAATTCCTATGAATAAAAAGTAAGCTGTTTTTTGTCCACTCATGATTAAATATAATTTTATTTCCAATAAAAACGATAACCAATTCCCCATTCAACATAATCGGCAATTCCTTTGCTGGTCTTTAATGAAATATTGGCATAAATATTTTTTGTAAGAATATATCTGATTGCTACTCGTTCATAAACAGCACCATCTTCTTTATAATTGGCATGGATATAGGTACCTATATGTATAACTAATATTAGTTTGTAAATTTCAGCTTCAAAACTTGCATGTATTCCGTAGCGCATTATATCAGATGCTGAAAGATTTAATGAGGAATCAGGATTCATGGTTTCAAAAAGAGATTCGTCGTAAAACGTATCAAAACCAAAACCAATTTTATGTTTGAGGCTTAATATACGTAAATAATCTACTGAAAAGCTACTGACAGTATATGGAATATTGCCTTCCGGACGTTTTTCTTTTGTCCCAGCAGCAGCAAAAATTGAGATACTGTTTTTTTTATCAATCTTTGGTAATTCCAAATGTATAAAATCTTTTTGAAGAGCATCAAACTGATAGCTTAACCCTAAGCGATATGAAAACATGTTTAATCCTAAATTGGGCATCTTAATTGCCCCATTAGAAAAATGTGTAGCCCCAAAAGCATTTATTAGTTCCCAATGTTTGGCAAAATACCATTTATAGGTTAAAGATGCATCAAAATATAAATTCAAATGGGTTCCAATGGCAATATTCCCCTTATTGAGATAAGCTAATCCGCTTGATAATCGATAACTCAATAAATATTTATTTTTACGACAAAAGGGAATATCAAAATATCCGAAAACTGCATTGGCATGACCTAATTCCTCGGGGTTACCAAAATCAGCATATGTATAGCCTACGCCAATTGTCGGATAACGATATAATTGATCCCAGATTTTTTGTCCATAAGTTTGTTTACCAATGGATATATCAAAAAACTTAATGTTCCCACCAATAATTTCTGCTAATGAAGGTCTGTGTTGCCATAAAAAGCCATAGCGAAAATTACTTTCTAAGAATAGATTTTTTCCGGCGGCAAATTGGGCGGTCAATAAAATTTCGTATCTTGCAAAAACTATAATAAAAATTATGTATCTCAGATATTTGTACACTTTATTTTTTTTGGATGCAAAAATAATCAATCTTTTTACGAATAAGTGATAATTGCTAATAATATTTTAAAATTATGTTTGGTATTAAATACATAAAGTTTGATGCAATGACTCATGTCATTCATTTTAAAAACGGGAAAATTGTAAAAGAAGGTCGTGGTTTGTCTTTTTTTTATACTTCGTATAACTCTTCTATTGTAGCAATTCCTGTGGGAAGTAACGATTTATTATTTATTTTTAATGAATCTACCAATGATTTTCAGGAAATCAGTATTCAGGGGCAAATAACATATAGAATAAATGATGTTAAGAAGCTTGCTGAGTTATTGGATTTTACCGTAAACTCAAAAGGGAATTACAAAACAGATGACGGAGAGAAATTAAGGCAAAGATTAATTAATGAAGCGCAAACAGCAACCTCATCGTACATTCAAAGCTTGCAGTTGAAAGATGCAATTGTAAATGCAAAAAATATTGAACAGAAAATAATGGAAGGTTTGAAAAAATCGGAGGCAGTTGGATTGTTGGGTGTAGATATTTTAGCGGTTAATGTTGTGGCGGTAAAACCGACTCCTGAGATGAGTAAAGCTCTGGAAACTGCAACACGCGAGGCATTACAACAGGAAGCAGATGCAGCCATTTATCAACGCCGGAATTTTGCTGTTGAGCAAGAGCGAAAAATTAAAGAAAGTCAGCTAAATACTGAAATAGCCGTAAAAGAAAAGGAAAAACAGATTGCCGAGAAAAAGCACGAAACAAAAATTCTGGAAGCAGAAAATGAACGTAAACTGCGCGAAATGAAAATTAAAGCAGATATTGCTATTGAGGAAGAAAATCAAAATCTGATTAAATTAAAATCCGAAAATGAAAAGAAATTAGCAGATATTGAAAAATATAAATTAGAAGCAAGTTTAAAACCTTATCAGCAAATGGATTGGAAAACTATTATGGCTATTAACCCCAAAGGAGCAGATCCTAAATTGAATATTGCAGTGGCTTTTCGTGAATTGGCTGAAAATGCCCAAAATATTAATAATCTGAATATAACCCCTGATTTACTGGATTCTATCATCAGTGAGAATAATATTGAGCCACAGCAATTTCAAAGATAAATTTGTGTTAAATGGTGAATAATAAAATTGAGAATGCCATAATTATCCGTAGTAAAACAAGGCTGGAACAGCTTACAGAGCGTTTTAATACAGTTGCCCAGGCTGAATTTTATGTAAAGCAACAAAAAAAGAGTTTTTCGTTTAAAAAAGCAAAAAAGGAAAGTGCTGTTCAGGAAATTGCAAACGATAGTTTTGATGAAGCTTTTTCTCCTTACCAAATTGAGGATAAAAAATTTTATTCGGCTTTGGAGCATGTTCAGAAAAAACTGGATAAGTTACTGAAATTTAAAACGGTTTATCAGGAACATTTGCCAAATTATATTTTTTCAAAAAAAGATTTGGTAATTGTAATCGGGCAAGACGGACTGGTGGCTAATACTGCCAAATATGTACATGATATTCCGATTATTGCGATAAATCCCGATACGGAAAGATATGATGGTGTGTTGTTACCTTTCAGACCGGATAATTTTGCTACGGCAGTTCAAAAAGTGCTGGATGGGGTGTATAACTTTCAGGAAGTAACCATGGGAGTTGCCGAAATGAACGACGGGCAGCGTTTGCTTGCATTCAACGATTTTTTCATCGGACCGGCAAATCATACTTCTGCACGATACAATATTAGTTTCTGCAATCAAAGCGAAAATCAATCTTCAAGCGGAATAATTGTTTCAACAGGAGCAGGTTCTACAGGTTGGTTGAGTTCACTGTTTAATATGGCAAACAGTATAAATCAGACCTTTCATGGTGTGCAGAAATTTCCGTATAAGCCTTTTCCGCGCGAAGAAAAAAAACTGGTTTTTGTTGTCAGAGAACCTTTTTTAAGTAAAAGTTCGCAAATAAACCTCACCAGCGGATTACTTTTGGGCGGTGAGGAACTAATTATCGAATCGCACATGCCTAAAAACGGAATTATTTTTAGTGATGGTGTATTGTCTGATTTTATGGATTTTAATTCCGGTTCAATTGTTACGGTTCGTGTTGCCGATGAAAAGGCAAAATTGGTACTGCCCTGATTTTTTATATTTTTGAGGCATGATTAGCAAAGCAAAAATAAAACTGATAAACTCGCTGAAAAGCAAAAAATATCGTGAAAAATATAAATTATTTGTTGTAGAAGGTGAAAAATCAATACAAGATTTATTGCAAGCAGGTATGAAAGCTGTTTCTGTTTTTGCATTGAGCAATATAATTGAACATTTTAATGATATTGACTGTGAATTAGCAGAAGTTTCATCAACCGAAATGAAGAAAATCAGCTTTCTGAAAACCCCCGGCAATTCACTGGCATTATTTGAACAATCGAAAAATTTGTTTGAAGAAAGTTTCAAAAGCAGCTTTGTTCTTGTGCTCGATAATGTGCAAGACCCCGGTAATTTAGGTACAATTATCCGTGTGGCAGATTGGTTTGGTGTTCAGGATATAGTTTGTTCCGATGATTCGGCAGATATTTATAACCCCAAAGTGGTTCAGGCAAGTATGGGCTCTATTGCGCGCGTAAAAGTGTATTACACAAATTTATCTGAATACCTGCAAAATACAAAGACTGAATATACTGTTTACGGTAGTTTCATGGAGGGTAATCCCATTTATGAAACAGATTTTCAGGAAAAGAAGATTGTAGTTATGGGAAATGAAGGAAAGGGTATTTCATCGGATATTGAAAAATTAATTGATGAAAAAATCTCAATTCCACGATTTACACATAAGAGCAAAGGACCTGAATCGCTTAATGTTGCTATGGCTACCGGAATTATTCTATCTGAAATAAAACGAAAAAAATAAAAATAAAAGCTATCGGCAGGCAAACAACGCAGTGTCTGCCCACTGACAATTTGATTAATTCCGGTTTAAGTCAGCCCCACTTGATAATTCCACATCAATAGACTCCGGATTTCCTTTGTAATCAACATCACTTCCGCTGCCGGCTCTTACAAATAATTTCCCGTCTGCATAAATTTCTGCATCAGAACCGCTTGAAGCATTTATATATACATCTTTTGCCTTAAACTTAAAAGCGGCTATATCGCTTCCGCTACTGACATCAATACGCAAGATATTGGTCTTACCTGATAATTCAATATCAGAACCACTTCGGCACTCACAGCTAAATTCATTTCCTGTGAGTTCCAATTCAGCATCGCTTCCGCTTGTACAAATTAAATTTAATTTATTAAATTTTATGATGTTTACCGACTTTATATCTGAGCCTTGCTTTGCTTCAAGCTCAGTAAGCTCATTTAGTGTCAGGTAAACCTTTAATGATTTTGCTCTGTTAACTGATTTTGAGAGATAAATACTCATTTTATTACCTGAGATTTTAGTTTTTATCAGATCATGCAAATTTTCATCAGCTTCAATAATGCATGTTTCGGCTCCATCGGCTGTTGAAATAAACAAGTCAATACCATTTCCTACGGATACATTTGTAACTCCTGAAACCTCACGACTGGATTCAGTAACATTTCCGTTACCTTTAACTCCCCATTGAGCAAAAGCAGCCTGGCTGAATAATAAAGCCAAAATCAGAGCATTTAATTTCAAAAAATCCTTTTTCATTTTCTTTAATTTAAGATTAATATTTAGTTACCTTATATATACAATACTTCGTTAAAAAATGAAGGGTGAAGAGTGAAAGATAAATTAATTTACTGAATATCAGCATACTAAGATTCAGTTTAATGTTTTGTAAACTCTTGAATTTTATTGCCTTATAAAAATTTAACGAACTATTGATATAAAGACGAAATAAAAAAAGAAGTGCTGCATATAAAACTGATCTTAAGCTCTATAAAATGCTTTCGTGAATACAACTTAACCGCAATAATTACCTTCTGTGAACTGCGAAGCACCTCACAGAAGGTAATTATTGCGGGTTAAAATCCTTGCATAATCATTTTTTCTACACATAGCTCTCCGTCCACTGCCGAAGAAACAATTCCGCCGGCATAACCTGCTCCTTCGCCTGCCGGAAATAAATTTTTTACTTGAACATGATGATAGTTTTCTTTATCGCGGGGGATCCGAACAGGGGAAGATGTACGCGATTCAACCCCCAAAACAACCGCTTCATTAGTTAAATAACCGTACATTTTTTTGCCGAATATTTTAAAGCCGTCTTGTAAGCGTTTGCCAATGTGCTCAGGTAACCAAAAATGAAGTGGAGAAGAAGTAATACCCGGATGATAGGATGTTTCAGGTAAATCCGAAGATAACTTCCCATTTACAAAATCGTGTAATCGCTGTGCAGGAGCTGTTTGCCGGTATCCACCGTTTAAAAAAGCTAATTGCTCTAAATGCTCCTGAAATTTCAATAAAGCAAGTTTTCCATATTGTGCAAATTCTTTTTGTGTATCTTCGGGCCTTATTTCAACTACCATACCTGAATTGGCAAATTTAGAATTTCGACTCGCAGGCGACATTCCGTTTACTACAACTTGATTGGGCTCAGTTGCAGATGGTACAATAAAACCGCCCGGACACATGCAAAATGAATACACTCCGCGATTGTTTATTTGGCTTACCAAACTGTAAGCTGCGGCAGGTAAATATTCACTACGGATGTCGCAATGATACTGTATGCTGTCAATCAAATCTTGCGGATGCTCTACACGAACACCCATCGCAAAAGATTTTTCTTCGAGCAAAATACCTTTTTTGTCCAGTAAATAATAAATATCGCGGGCAGAATGTCCTGTGGCTAGAATAACTGCCTGAACATCAATCTGAACTCCGCTTTGCGTAAGGATACTTTTGATTTTATCATCTTCGATGATAAAGTCGGTAAGTTTTGTATTAAACAGAATTTTTCCGCCTGCCTCCAAAATGGTTTGACGAATGTTTTTGATCACTCCCGGAAGCTTATTTGTTCCAATGTGCGGATGTGCATCTGTCAGTATTTTTTCATCGGCACCATGATATTTCAATAGTTCCAAAATGCGTTTTACGCTACCGCGTTTTTTTGAGCGTGTATAAAGTTTTCCATCGGAGAAAGTGCCTGCTCCACCTTCACCAAAACAATAATTTGATTCGGGGTTTACAATGTGTTCTCTGCTGAGTAATGCAATATCTCTGCGGCGTTGTCTTATTTCTTTTCCACGCTCCAGGATTATGGGTTTATAACCTTTTTCAATAGCCCTTAATGCCGCAAAAAGTCCTGCTGGACCTGCTCCGATAATATGTATTTCCGGTTTGTTGCCAACATAATCATACTGAACTTGAAATTCGTTATGGAGTACAGGCTGTTCATTAATAAAAACAAGCACTTCAACAATTATTTTTACATCTCTTGAACGTGCATCAATACTTTTTTTCAGAGTTTTGTGTCCTGAAATATTTTTTTCTTTAATTCCGGCTTGTTCTGATATATATTTTTTATATTCAAAATCTTGAACTGCTTGTTGGGGCGTAAGTCTCAGGCGAATTATTTTTTGCATTATGCTTAATTTTCCATTCTGAAATGCAAACTTACAAACTTTTACTCAAAATGCAGGGAAAACATTATCATTCGCGAGCTTAATTTATCTATTGAGTTTGTATAGTTTGTTCCATCAGGAATTAAAATATTTCTAAAACCTGCACTATACTTAATTTCAGCCGATAATCGGAAATATTCCAAGTAAAAATCAATGCCAAAACCCAACTCATACGACGGATCAAAATTATCAAGACGTACCTTGGGCATTTCATCAGGTTTTATTTTTTTTCGTGCAGCCAAATCAATTTTAGGGTTAATACCTCCAATTACATAGGGTGCATAATTATTAATCCTAATTGCTTTGTATTTTAAGAGTAGTGGAAATTCCAAAAATGTGGATGCAATTTTCATTACATGCGGGCTCAATCCATCGGCAGGGCTTAATGTGTCTTTTAACCGCCAATAAGTGAGGTCTCTTTGTCCAAACGAAAGGGTTATTAATGCCCTGAATTCCAGATGGTCGGTTATTCTGAAACTCGAAACAGGCCCGATATGAAAACCTATCTGCCGGGTAGTTTCAATAGCATAAATTTCGTTATTATTTAAAAAATAAGCTGATTTCAGGATATTAAAATCCATAGTATTTAATCCAACTGTAAAACCAAAATGAATCAATTTTCTATCATAATTCGGAAGGTTTTTCAATTGCTCACGTTGGGCAAAAAGTGGTAAAGTACCAATCAGTATTATCAATAAAACTAATTTTCTCATTTTTTGTTTTTCTATAAAACTTATTTTTTAGGAAAAAATTACATTGATAATACAAAATTCAAGCCTTTATGATGCAAAATCATCTTTTTAGCAAATATCTCTTATTTTTCGGCAATATAAATGCTTGCTATTCCAAAGGTCAGTCGTTTTTCTTTGGAGCTTTTAAATCCCGCTTTTTCCAATTCGTTCAAAAAATCTTTCCCTTCGGGAAAGGTCTGAACTGATTCAGGCAGATATGTATATGCCGAATTATCTTTTGAGAATATTTTCCCGACAAATGGTAAAATATTCTTAAAATAAAAATTATAAATTTGCTTAACAGGAAATGTTTTGGGTTTTGAAAATTCTAAAACAACAAGAGGTTTTCCTTGTTTTAAAACTCTGTGAATTTCCTGCAATCCTTTTTGTAGATTTTCAAAATTTCGTACGCCAAAAGCTACTATTGCCGCGTCAAAACTTGCATCTTCAAACTGTATATTTTCCGAATCACCTTTGTGTAACTCAATTTTATCATCAATGCCTTTTTTCTTGATTTTTATTTTTCCTACATTCAACATTTCTTGCGAAATATCAATACCAATTACTTTTTTAGGCTTTATGCGTAATGCGGTAATTGCTAAATCACCCGTTCCGGTAGCAATATCCAGTATGGTTTCGGGCTGATATTTTTTTAGATAATTGACTACCTTTTTGCGCCAAATTTTATCAATTCCCATTGAAAGAAAATGGTTTAAAAAATCATATTTGGGTGCAATGTTGTCAAACATTTGTGCAACTTGCTCTTTCTTTGTTTCTGTTGAGTTTTTATAAGGTGTAACTGTCTCTGTCATTTTATTTTTTGATAAGTTTCTGCAAAAATGATAAAAAAATACGGATTTTTTGATTAAGCAACTTTATTTTTATAGTTTAGGACGATTTTATCGTGAGCGATTTACCAAATATTAAAGATTTGGTAAATCTAAAAAATAAATAATTAAACAGCAATAATATGGGGAAAACAGTATTAGTAACAGGTGCAACAGCAGGTATTGGCAGAGCTGTTGCCGAAGAATTTGCCAAATTATCTTACAAGCTGATAATTTCAGGAAGGAGAAAAATAAGACTGAAAGAATTTAAAAAATACTTAGAGGAGGAGTATAAGGCAGAGGTTTGTATCCTGCTTTTAGATGTTCGCAACAAAGAAATGGTGAAAAATGCCTTTGCTGATTTACCGGAGACATGGAAACAAATAGACATTCTGGTAAATAATGCCGGTTTGGGGCTTGGTTTTGCCCCTTTCGACAAGGCAAATGTTGATGATTGGGAAACCATGATTGATACCAATGTAAAAGGCGTTTTGTATGTTTCGAAACAAGTAATTCCGCAAATGGTGGAACGTAAATCAGGGCATATTATCAATATTGGTTCAACAGTAGCCAGGCAAGTACCGAAAAATGTGAGTATTTATGCTGCAACTAAGCATGCTCTTAATGCCATTACGCAAGGAATGCGTTTTGAACTTCTGGAGCATGATATTA
>JALWNR010000702.1 GCA_027083715.1 Bacteroidales bacterium | reverse complement strand
TTAAATAATAGGGGCAAATTAGGAGCAAGAGTATTACCAAGACAACAGCTATTTGTATGTCCGGGAACAGATTATCATCCTGTTCCGATTCATCGGAATGCGTGAAGAGAATTTCAAGCGACACCCAACCTTTAGCCTCATGAGCCGAAGGCGAATAAATTTGAGTGCGTTTGTTTTGTGATAAAACTTGCTTAATGTGCTGATAATAAATATATTGCACTGCAGCTGTAACAAAAGCGGTGAACTGCGAAGCACCTCACCAAAGGTAATTTTGCGGGTTAATACAAGGAAAGGAATACCCTATATAGTTTTTTTATAACGCAATAAGGGGTATCTGCAACTAAGCAAATACCCTTCACTATTTTCTCCAATGATTCAAACCTTTATTTTATCAAACTCAATCCTTCTAATGCTGATTTATCATTTGGCGAATACATTAATACTTTATTAAACAAAACTTTTGCTTCGCGGAGTTTTCCTTGTTGAAAATTTGTCCACGCCAACATTAAAAGTCCGTCGTATCCGAAAGGATATAAATTTACCACCTTGTTAAAATACTTGTAGGCTTTAGTATAATTTTTTTGTCCGTAATAAATTAATCCCAAACGGTAATTGGCAGTTGTATTATTGGGGTTATTTGTCAGTATTTTATTGTAAAGGCTTATAACCTCATCCCATTTACCAAGAGCCGATTTGGGATAAATCAATCCAAATTTTGCTTCTTCGGAATAGGGCATTAAATCTACTGCTTTTTTATAATATGTAGCAGATTCGGTAAATAAACCCGCCTGATAATCCAACCAGCCCAAACGAAGGTTGATTTCATAAGAATTTGCATCATAAACTTTTTTCATTTCTTCGGCAGCTTTTTTAAACTCACCCTTTTTTTCCAAAGCATAGCTTATTTTAAACGCATTAATCACAGCAGTTTGTGCAAAAACACTCGCCGAACTAAAAAATAAAAGCAATAATACTATGCTTAACCTGATTTTTTTTGTTAAAAATTCCATTTTATTCCTCCTGTATAAGATTTGTTTTGATAATTAATTTCATGTTCAACGCCATCTAAACCATAAGTATTGGTTTTGGTGTATTGTTGATATTTAAAAAACAGGTTTAACCTGCCTTTAAACAAATAGGTATATGTTAAAAGTTCAAACCGATCGCTAATTACATCATCATCATTATTAATGATAAAGGCATCTTTTTCGGTATAGTTAATAATATCGCCCAAAATATAGGAAGGCTCAAAATATATATTTAATAGTTTAATCCCCATTGAAGGTTTTATAATTGCCGTATTTTCCATAGTACCATCAACACTTTCTAATTTGTAGTCGGCATTAACCGATAGATATAAGTTTGTATTGGCAAAAGGGTACCAGATAAAATCAATCCCCGGCTGAAACTGAAAATTTTTATCCAGATTAGATATGGATGTATTTAATCCAAACTTAAAATTTGAAAAATCTTTATGGAAAGCAAAAAAGCCAATGATTTCGTTTGAGGCATAACGTGTAGTCAGCTCCATTTGACCCGGTCGCCCCCAGCCACCGGAAGGAACAATTTCGCTACCGGTAGAAACAATATTCAATATATTAACTGCAAACGAAAAATTAAATCCATATTTTATCTGACTGTAAAAGCTAAAATAAAACTGATTTTGAGCAACATCTCTGTCATCACTTATTTGCTCATTACTGTCGCCAATATCATAAATATCCGTACTCTTTTTTACCTTGCTGTAATTCCAGTAAATCCTCTTATTTCCACCGTAAATATGCTCAACGCCTAATGCAAAATAAGAATAATCAGTACGCACATCTTGCTGAAGAATTTCACCCGAAGGTGAACCGGAAAAATAATCATCATTATTTTCAAAGCGCATATCAAAAGTAAGTGCATCTATTGCCGGGTCATAATCAAGTCCCAGCTTTTCTTTCAATTGTACATTAAACCGCTCACTTACTTTTTGTGCATCCATCGGCCTGCCCGAAAAAATATATGCATAGTACAAATATTCATTTACCACATTATTTTTTCGGTTTGCTTTGTACGCTTTTTGTAAGTATGGAATTGCTTTACGATATTTTTTTAGTTCATAATAGGCAATACCCATTCTTATTTGTAAATAATAAAAATCTTCGCCATAATTTAAATATTCTTTTCCTGTTTTTATCAGTTCTCTCCAATTGCCTTTCAGGTATTGATTGTAAGTGATAATATCAGTTTGTATATAGCTCAGTTTCTGTTGAGCCAAAGTACTGAATTGTAAACTCAGTAAAAAATACAATACTCCTATTTTAATAAAACTTTTCATTGTTTAAATTCGTAAATCTTTTTGTTAATTTTTTTTATTTTATTTAATATCAATTTATTTTGTTTTTATTTCATTTATACCTTTTCGGTTAACACCA
>JALWNR010000701.1 GCA_027083715.1 Bacteroidales bacterium | reverse complement strand
ATATAATTCAGTTTATCTTCCTCCACTTTGCGTGATAAATATTTACGCGATGAATATCTTAATTTCGCCAATTCTAAAAAATCCATATTTATTTCGTTTTTTTATTTTACAAGATAAATATACAATTTTAATTTTATTTTTGTGATAGATTAATGGATATAAGCGATGATTATTTTATAGATGCTTTATTAATGTACTGATATACATATAAATATATCGAAAATGGCAACCATTTAAAAAAACAAATGAAAACTTTTTTACAAGAAACAGCCCAAGATATTATTACAAAATACGGAGGAAATCTGGATAAAATACAAATTATTCTGCCCAATAAACGAACAGGTTATTTTTTCCAAAATATTTTTGCAAAAATTATAAAAAAAACAGTTTGGTCGCCCACAATTATTACTATTCAGCAGTATATTTCAAAATTGAGCCGCATTCAAAAAATAGATAAAACTGCTCTGCTTTTCATGCTTTATAAATCGTTTAAAGCTGTGGATAAAGATTTTTCAATGGATTTTGATGCATTTTATGCATTGGGAGAGCTTATCCTAAATGATTTTAATGAAATAGATAGTTATTTGGTTGATGTTAATCAGATTTTTACAAATATAAAAGATTTGCATGAAATTGAACAAAAATATAGTCATTTAACCGAAGAGCAGATTGCTATTATTCGTCAGTATTGGATGAATTTTTCGCCGGAGGATTTGAGTAAAGAGAAAGAAAAATTTATTCAGCTTTGGAATTTTTTACCTATTGTGTATAAGCATTTTATAAATAGTTTATTAAGTGCAAATATAGCCTATGAAGGTTTAATTTATCGCAGGATTGCTGAAAATATAGACAAAAGCCTATTACCGGTAAATGATGACTATCTTTTATTTGTCGGTTTTAATGCTTTGAATGCATCGCAGAAAAAATTATTTAAATATCTGAAAAATTCATCAAAAGCTGATTTCTATTGGGATACCGATAGTTATTATCAATTAAATCCGATACAAGAGGCAGGCGATTTTTTGCGAATAAACTTTGATGTTTTGTCTGAGCCGAAAGAGAAAATAGCCCATAATTTTACACTCCCCGGAAAAAAAATTCAATTATTTGGTGTTCCCGGTAATGTTGGGCAGGCAAAAGTAATCAGCAAAATATTAAAAGACTATAATGACTGGGAAAAAATAAAAGAAAATCCGGATAAAACCGTGATTGTTTTAACTGACGAAAGTATGCTTTTTCCTGTTTTACATTCTTTACCCGATGAAATTCCAACCTTTAATATTTCCATGGGGTTTCCGTTGGCTAATTCGTCGCTTTATTCACTGATTATGTTTTTTTTGCGCATTCAACAATCTATGATTAGCAGGGTGGGAGGCAAGCCGGTATTCTATCACAAAGATGTAATGGCTTTTTTGAGTCATCCTTTTATTTATCCCGCATATAGTAAAAGTGCAAAAAAAATAATCAATACAATAAAAAAATCGCAAATTGCTTATGTAAATCAAAATTTATTATTGCAAGATAAAAATGAATTGTTTGATTTAGTTTTTACGCCTGTTGCCACAGATGCAGGATCCACTGCATTATTAACACGTTTATTAAATGTCCTTTTTATCGTATTTAATAAATTATCCAAAGAAAAAAAAGGTTCGGTTGAAGAAGAATTTATCTATCAAAGCTATGTGAGCCTTAAACGTTTGCAAGAATTAATCGAAAAATATGCCGGTGAAATAGAACTATCACAAGAGCTCCTTATACGGATATTAAAGCAATTACTGCGTAATGTTCGGGTACCTTTTGAAAGTAAATCAACGGATGGAATGCAAATTATGGGTTTAATAGAAACCCGAAATATTGATTTTGATACGGTGATTTTACTAAATGCTAATGAAGGTATTTTACCAAATTTAAATCGTGCTCCAAGTTTGATTTCGGAGAGTATGCGTCATGCTTTCGGATTACCGGTTTTAAAGTATCAAGATGCTATTTTCGGATATTTTTTTTACAGGCTGTTACAACGTAGCAAAAATATAAACATTGTTTATAATAATTTAACAGGTACTAGTAATGCAGGTGAGTTAAGCCGTTATGTGCAGCAGATAAAGCTGGAAAGTAATATTGAATTTCATGAATTTCAGTTGGAACAGCAATTGGAAACATCAGCAAAACATGAAATTATTATTGAAAAAGATGCTGATGTGCAAACTCTTTTAAATCAGTACTTTAATATTCATGCAGATAATCCGAGAATGTTTACTCCATCTGCAATTGACCTATACTTGTCTTGTCCCTTAAAATTTTATTATCGATACATTGCCAAAATAAAAGAAGCTGATGCAGTAAATGAAGAATTTAGTCCTATTGATTTAGGGAATATTATTCATGCTGTGATGGAAAATATTTATAAAAGTATTCTTGAAAAGAATAGAAG
>JALWNR010000700.1 GCA_027083715.1 Bacteroidales bacterium | reverse complement strand
CCAAAGGTTTAACTATTCAAAAAATTATTGAAAGTGCAGATTATTATCTGAAAGTTTTGCAAAATGAAAAAGACAAATTTAAAATTGTTATCAACAAACAAACAGAAACAAAAATTGGCGGGAAAAATAAAAAAATTAAAGATCTGGAAGCTGAAAATCAAAAAAAAGCAGACATGATAAAACAGCTTACCGAAGAAATTAACAAAAACAGAACTGAAATTCAAAAAATTAAAAAGAATATTGAAACAGCCGATGTAAAAATTAAAACTGCCGAAAATGATTTTAACGTAACTTATGATTACGTTGCCAATCAGATAAAAGAAAAAGTGAAGCAATTACAAACTTTGATAAGCGATAAAAATTAATTTAACTATTTTAGTAATGGATAATATGAACCAACAAAAAACAAAAAGTTTCTGGAAGAGACCGGAAGGGGTAACCGGTGCAATATTTTTAATAGGTATAATTATTTTAATAGCCATGTTTGCCAACCCGATTATGGTTTTCATCATCGGATTATTGCAAAATACCATTACTATGGTAGCCTTATTTGTTGTTTTGGGGATAATGCTCTATGTATTACTCGACCCGAAAATGAGAGCACTTATATGGTATATGTATAAAAGTGTTATGCGTTGGATTACAGGATTATTTGTACAAATCGACCCTATCGGAATACTTAAATCATATATAGACTATTTGTATGAACAACTTAAAAAGATGAATGAACAAATAGCAAAGCTAAAAGGACAAATGTCTAAATTAAAGCGCTTGATTGAGAATAATAAAAAAGAAATGGAACAAAATCTTCGTATGGCTGAACAAGCTAAGAAAAAAGGCAATATGGAACTGGTTGCTATTAATACACGCCAATACGGAAGATTAAAAGAAGCAAACGAAAGATATACTAATCTCCTGAATAAAATCACCCTTTTATATAAAGTATTGTCAAAAATTCACAAAAACTCCGGCTATTTAATTAAAGATACTGAAAATGAGGTAAGAATGCGTGAACAAGAACGTAAAGCTATTCGTGCAGGACATTCGGCAATGAAAAGTGCCATGAACATTATTAGTGGAAATGCCGACAGAAAAGAAATGTTTGACATGGCGATGGAAAATATTGTGGATGATGTTCATAACAAAATTGGTGAAATGGAACGCTTTATTGAAGTATCAGGAAGCTTCATTGACAGTATTGATCTGCAAAATGGTGTATATGAACAAGAAGGTTTAGAAATTCTTCAAAAAATGGAAAAAGAAGGTATGTCATTCTTATTGGGTGATAGTGTAGATGACCTTAAGGAAAATAAAGAAGAAGAAAAAGAAGTAAGTAAAGATATTGGAGACATTAGTAATTATTCTAATCTTTTTGATTAATGGTAAGCTCTAAAAATTCAAACTTTAAGCATTACTTAATTTTTAGAAAACAGGCTGGTGTTTTTCTTTTAAAGAAATGATTATTAGCAAAATAATCTAAAATTCACCAAAAATAATAAAACAAATTTTTAAAATTTAAAATTTAAAAATAATTATATGAAAACACGATTGACACCATTTTCAAAACTATTGATTGTTGCCGTAGTTATAGGCGGAATTTTTGCTGTAATAAATTATGTTCCGGGCTTAAAAGAAAAATTAATGCCCGAACCGCAACAACAGGGAGTAACTAATGAAGACGAAGAAGAAGACTATAACGCATCATCCAATGGTGATGTTATTAAAATAGGTGTAGTAACCTGGGGAGGGTACGCCGGAGGTGAATATTTTAACGAAGGCTTTAAAGCCAATACTAAATCACGCTTTTACAAAGACTATGGCTTTAAAGTAGAATTTAAGGTTATGGACGATTTTAATGCTTCACGCAGCGCATGGAAAGCCGGTGAAGTAGATTTACTTTGGGCTACAATTGATGCATTTACTACCGAAGCTGGTGGGCTTTGGGATGAATTTGAGCCCCAAGTAATTTTTCAAGCAGACTGGTCGCGTGGTGGAGATGCAATTGTGGTGCGCCGTGGCATAAATAAAGTAAGCGATTTAAAAGGTAAAAAAGTTGCTTTTGCCGAAATGACTCCGAGCCATACATTCCTTTTGTGGTTATTAGAAGCCGGCAATATGACCCAAAACGATATTGAAGCAGTAAAAGTTGCCAGTGCAATAGATGCTGCCGATTTATTTAAAAAAGGACAAGTTGACGCTGCCGTAGTTTGGAGCCCTGATGATGCCGATTGTATTGCTAAAGTAAAAGGTTCCAAAATATTACAAAACACCAAACAAGCCTCCAATATTATTGCAGATATATTTATAGTAAAAAAGAATTATCTTGAAAAAAACCGTAAGAAACTGGAAAAACTTTTAGAGGGGTGGTTTAAAGGTGCTGCTGAAATTAACAGTTCGGATGAAGCCAAGAAAAAAGCTACAAAAATATTAGA
>JALWNR010000699.1 GCA_027083715.1 Bacteroidales bacterium | reverse complement strand
TTTTAATATTCTTAATGATAATTATAAATTTTGTATTTTTTTTGCACTATATTTAAGGAAATACATTTGTTGCTATTGATTCATGAACAAGATTACTAACAAAATAATATTACTTTCGCTTATTCCTTCGCTGATTATCGGCTTGGGTGTGGGATTTTTGTTTGTATTATTTACCGGGCAATCAAGTAACAGTTCTATTTTTGCTTATGAACAAACCATGCGTAGAGATTATGATTCAATAGCACGCTGGGAAGTAGAAACGGTGATTAGTCTTTTAAAGGGAATTTATGAACAAGAACAAACAGGAAATTATACCGAAGATGAAGCAAAAAAACTTGCAGCATCACTTGTGCGTAAACTAAAATATGGGAATAATGGATATTTTTGGATTGATACGCGAGAAGGTTTTAACATTGTTTCGAGTGTAAAGGAAAATGAAGGTACAAATAGAATAAATGCTCAAGATGCTCGTGGAAACTACATCATAAAAGATTTTATTAAAACTGCAGAAAAGGGTGGTGGTTATGTAAATTATTGGTTCCCTAAAATACAGGGCGGCAAAGCTTTACCTAAACGAAGTTATGTTGCATTGTTTAAGCCTTATGATTGGATAATCGGGACGGGTAACTATATCGATGATATTGATTATGCAGTTAATATTATGAAAAACAAACAAATAACTATGCTTTACAAAGTAATTGGCATCATAATGATAATGATGTTGATTGCAGTAATTTCCATTATTGTCATAGGAAGAAAAATTGCCCGCCCAATAGTTGTTTTATCGCAAAAAGCCGAACAAATTGCAAACGGGGATTTACGTATTAAAATTGAATTTCAATCAAATGATGAGATAGGGATTTTGGCAAATGCGCTATCAAAAATGCTGATTCAGCTACACAATATCGTATTAAAAATTAAAAGCAGTGCCGATAATATTGTTTCGGCGGGTAAGTACATGAGTGATGCATCGCAGCAAATGTCGGAAACATCAAACACATTAGCTGAAACAACCGGACAACTAAGTGAATCAGTTGAAGAAATGTCGGCAAATATTCATTCTAACACTGAAAACTCTGATGAAACGGAAAAAATTGCCAATAAAATTGCTTCTGATATTCTTTCGGGAAGCAATGCCGTTAATGAAACAAGTAATGCGATGCATACCATAACCAAAGAAATATCTGTAATTGATGATATAGCTTTTCAAACCAATATTTTAGCTTTAAATGCCGAAATTGAAGCTGCAAGAGCCGGTATTCATGGAAAAAGCTTTGCCGTTGTTGCCAAAGAGGTTAATAAACTGGCTGTACGCAGTGCCACAGTTGCAAAAAAAATAGATGAACTATCCAGTTCCGGGCTTCATATCTCTGAAAAATCGCAACAGATGTTGCAAAAACTGGTTCCCGAAATTCAAAAAACTGCTGTTTTGGTTCGGGAAATTACGGCAGGCAGTAAAAATCAACTCAATGGTGCAGAACAAATTACACGCGAAATTCAACAATTAACACGCCTTGCTCAGCAAAACGCGGCATTATCGGAAGAAACTGCCGTAAATTCAGAAGAATTATCTAATCAAGCTGAAGAATTATTAAAAGCCATTGCTCTTTTTAAAATTTAGCAAAATGATAAAAATCGACAAAAATTTTACCGGTAAATATATTGAAATAGCACGGAAATCATCACGACGACGTACAATATATAATTTTCACAAAGATTTAAGCGACACGCTCCAACGGATGTTGAATATTATGAATAAAGACACTTATGTTCAAGCTCATATACATAAAAATCCTGATAAAAGAGAAGCATTTATTATTTTAAAAGGAAAGGTTTTGGTAATTGAGTTTGATGACTCAGGTAATGTTATTGATCATATTTTACTTAACAGAGAACTAGAAAACTACGGTTGTGAGATTACACCGGGCAGTTGGCACACAATTATTTGCTTAGAAGACAACTCAGTAGTTTACGAAGTAAAAGACGGACCCTACATCCAGGAAACCGACAAACAATTTGCTCCGTGGGCACCCAAAGAAGGAGATAAATCATGTATGGATTACAATACAAAACTTATCCAAAATGTACTGTATTGACAAAATTAGTCTATTTATTTATATTGAATTTTGCCCGAGTTTTTAGGGGCTAAAATACTGCAGCATCGTAAAGATACTCAATTATGTTGTTAAGGCTCATAAAAAAAACTACTATTTTTGAGCATAAATATTTTTTAACTATTTTTACGGCGAATACTCATAAAATCCGTACAAAAAGATAAAAATTGATTAAAAAAGAGCAAATATTAAAACTATTTAAACAAAAGAACGGGATTATAAAACTTCGAGATTTAGCAAAAATAGGAGTTAATAAATATCATTTACTAAAACTTGTGAAAACAGGTGAAGTTGAAAGATTAAAACACGGAGTTTATAAA
>JALWNR010000698.1 GCA_027083715.1 Bacteroidales bacterium | reverse complement strand
TATGCTATTAAAAAAATCATTTAGCTCTTTTGCTCTGTGGTACCTTGCATTATCTACGATTAGCAATATCTTTTTATGTTTCAATTTTACTCTTTTTAGCAAATGGTTAATAAATCTTTTGAAAGAGGCCGCATTAAAATATGTCGATGTTGTTATTATTATTCTGTTTTCGTTTTTGTTATAAGCCCCAAATACACTAAGCTTTTCATGTCGCCCTGGATCTTTAATGATAGGTGTTTCGCCTTTTGGAAACCATGCCCTCATTAGAGACAAACTATTCTTAAAGTGACATTCATCCTGATAATAAACTTCGTATTTGTCTGTTGCTTCAAATTCTTTTAGTTTTTTTTAAATGCATCCTTTTTTTCTTCGTCACCTTTTATAGGCATTGGTCTTGCCCGCTTTAATGTAAAACCGAGTTTGTGAAAAAGTCTTTGGCATTGCCTAACTTTAAGATTTATGCCAAATTGCTTTTCTATAAAATGCGACAATGTTTTGCCATCCCAAATATTAGCGTTTAAGCCAAATTCACTAGGGTGCTTTGTTAAGCATTCTTTCAAGAAACCTTCTTGTCCTTCGCTAAGTCTTGGCTTTCTGCCCGTCTTTCTCTTATCTTTTAATACCTCAATGCTTTTTTCTTTGTTGATCTTGTGGATCCAATTGGATACAGTCCTTGGCGAATTATCAAACAAACTCGCTACATTTTCACAATTATTGCCTTCGCTTTCAATGATTAACAACAAGCCGTGTAACCTATGGATAAACCTCGCTTCATGGCTTGAGTTAAGATATTCATAAATTTGCTTCTTTAATACTTCCGGATTTTCAATCTTTAATTTTTGCATATCATCAGTTTATGCAAAAATAATAAATTTATCATAAACCGCAATTATTTGTGTCGTTTATTATATTTAACGAACTATTGTTTATTAATACATTCTATTTTTTACATCCTTTCTATTATCATAGCATGACCATGTCCGCCAGCTGCACAAGCCGCAATTAGTGCAAACTGCCGGTTTTCATTAATTAATCGGTTTGCAGCTGTGGTTAATAAACGAGCCCCTGTTGCTCCAAACGGATGACCCAGTGATAAAGAGCCGCCTAAAATATTCAGTTTATCTATTGGGATTTCGCCAAATTTTCCTGATAAACCTAAATTTTCTTTTCCAAATTTTTCGGAATTTAAGGCTTTTAATACAGCTAAAATTTGTGCTGCAAATGCTTCATGTATTTCAAAAACACCTATATCGTTTAACGAAAGTCCTGCCATTTTCAATACTTTCGGTATTGCATAAGCCGGACCGAGCAAAAGTTCGGTTTTCGGATTGCGCCCGACAAAAGTATAGGCTTTGATGCGTGCTTTGGGCTTGAAACCTTCCGCTTTTGCTTTTTCTTCAGACATTAACAATACTGCAGCAGCTCCGTCGGTTAAAAATGATGAATTGGCGGCCGTAAGTGTTCCGTTGCGCTTATCAAAAGCAGGGTGCAGTTTTGCCAGTTTTTCAACGGTACTGTCACCGCGATAAGTGTTGTCTTTGCTAATGATTTTATATTGGGGTAAAGTTTCTACCGGAGCAATTTCAGCATCCAAAATACCTGCCTCAGCAGCTTTCGCAGCCAGTTGATGGGAACGCACGGCATATTCGTCCTGCTCTTTTCGCGAAATGTTCATACGTGCCGCAAGCAATTCGGCATCTTGTCCCATGCTTAATCCGGTAGTAAATTCGGTAATATCAGGTACTTCGGGCTTGAAATCGGCAAAACGGAGGCTTGCCAGAAACTTTAATGTATCTCCGAAGTTTTTAATTTTTCGGGCCTTAAACAGTTTTTTGCGCATTTTTTTGCGAAACATAATTGGAATATCCGAAACGCTGTCTGTTCCTCCGGCTATAGCAATATCAATATTGCCCAAACGAATCATATCGGCAGCTTGTGCAATGGCTACATTTGCCGAAATACAAGCCTGCGATACCGTATGTGCCGGTATTTCAGGAGATAATCCGGCAATGAGCATGGCTTCGCGCGCCACATTGGGCGTACTGATGTTGTGAATAACCGTTCCCATGATTACCTGTTCAATCAGTTTGGTTTTAACGGTTGTTTTATGCACAAGGCTTTTAATTGCCAATGCACCTAACTGATACGACATCATATCCTGATAATCGGTTCCCGAACGTAAAAAAGGAGTACGCACACCGTCAATCAATACCACATTATTTAATTTTTCCGGATTATTCATGTGTTTATTTTTTTATTATTTTTAATGCCACATGGAACCGCATGATGAAAATAATCATTACTTTGTGTTTTTAATAATTATTTTAATCATGCTTGTTTCATGTGTTTATTTTTTTGTATGAACTATATTTGATTTTTTTGTATAAAAATAGAAAAAATACATTGGGCAACAAATTTGAGGTAACTTTAAACGATA
>JALWNR010000697.1 GCA_027083715.1 Bacteroidales bacterium | reverse complement strand
TTACTCTCCAAATAAATTTCTGGTAATAGCATCTTTCCTTTTCCTGATCCAAATTTTGCTTTCTTATAGTTTTTTGGGAGTTGAAATAGCAAGTAATTTTGCTCAACAGTTTGTATTATTAATGGTTCTTATATTTTTATATTCTTTATCCAGTTTTATGACTTATTATATTGAATATAAAAATAATTTTTATGAGCATTTGATTTTGAATACTTACATTGTAAGTATATGGTCTATTTTATTTTTTCCTGTGTCTATAATTTTAAACTTGTTGAGCATTAATAAATCAATACAAATAGGATTTTTCATTTTGTATTTATTATTCATTATGATTTGGAATGCCAAAGTTTTTTCATCGAATAAAGTGAAAATATTGATGTACTTAATTATTAATACCGTATCGATGATTATAATTCTTTTTGGTTTTTATTTAGCGGGGTCAATAAAGGTTAACTGAGGTTCATTATTTTATGAAAAATAATAGGTAATTCATCTTTCCTCTATTGTTTTTTATATCTCCCGTCAATTTTAAAGAACTTCATCGTATTTTTGTTATATGACAAAGCGGAATCATATTGAAATTAAAGGTGCAAAGATGCACAATCTGAAAAATATAGATGTACTCATTCCGCATGAGAAATTAACGGTAATTACGGGACTTTCCGGATCCGGGAAATCAACATTAGCTTTTGATACTTTATATGCTGAAGGACAACGAAGATACATTGAAAGTCTTTCCGCTTATGCACGACAATTTCTGGGGAAATTAAAGAAACCGGAAGTTGATTATATCAAAGGTATTTCTCCTGCAATTGCTATTGAACAAAAGGTTACAAGTAATAATCCACGTTCAACAGTAGGTACAAGGACGGAAATATATGATTATTTAAAAGTTTTATACGCACGTATAGGTAAGACCATATCCCCTGTTTCGGGACAGGAAGTAAAAAAAGATACAGTAACGGATGTTGTTCAATTTCTTTCTCAAAAAGAAAAGAAAGAAAAAGTGATGATTTTATCCCCTTTGAAGAGTTGGGAAAAATATGGCGTACAACGACAATTGGAAATACTGAAACAACAGGGATATGTGAGGATTTTTGTTAATGATGAAGTCATACGAATAGAAGATGCTCTACAAAATACACCTGAAAATGTTCAATCAGCATTGTTGGTTGTTGACCGTATTTCTATTGACTTTGAACAAGAAGATGAGGTTTCCAGGTATGGAGATTCAATTCAAATTGCTTTTGATGAAGGGAATGGTGAATGTTTTATTTTTTCATTAAAAGATAAACGATTGCATCATTTTTCGAACCGTTTTGAAAGAGATGGAATCGAGTTTCAAGAACCAACGGAACATTTTTTCACATTTAACAATCCATTTGGAGCTTGTAAGACTTGCGAAGGATATGGTTATACCATTGGAATCGATCCGGATTTGGTCATTCCCGATAAAACTTTAACTCTTTATGAAGGGGCAGTTGTTCCTTGGAGAGGGGAGAAATCATCAAAACATTTGGAGAAATTTATTTTCTCGACACTTGATTTTCCAATTCACAAACCAATTAAAGATTTAACCGAAAAACAACTCGATATCTTATGGAATGGTTTAAATGGGATTAATGATTTCTTTTCTTTTATTTCCGCAAAATCCTATAAGATCCAAGCAAGAGTTTTTCTTTCTAGATTTAGAGGGAAAACACTTTGTCCTGATTGTAAAGGAACACGATTAAGAAAAGATGCTTCTTATGTAAAAATCAATGGAAAATCGATTGTTGATATTGTTTTAATGCCGGTTGATGAATGTTTAAAATTCTTTGAAAATTTAGAAGTTGAAAAACATGAAAAACAAATTGTTCATCGTATTTATCCTGAAATTGTAGGTCGTCTTCGGTTTTTACAAGAAGTAGGACTGGGGTATCTGACGCTAAACAGGGCTTCCGGAACCTTGTCGGGAGGAGAAGCACAACGGATTCACTTAGCAACATCACTAGGGAGTAGTTTGGTGGGAGCAATGTATATTTTAGATGAACCGTCTATTGGTTTGCACCCCAGAGATACGGCTCGTTTTATCAAAGTTTTAGAGAATTTAAGAGATATTGGAAATACGGTGATTATAGTAGAGCATGAAGAAGAAGTGATGAAGTCGGCAGATGAAATTATTGATTTAGGTCCAAAAGCAGGACGATTTGGAGGAGAATTGGTTTTTCAAGGTAAATTTAACGACCTGCCAAAGGCTAAAAATAGTTTGACAGCAAAATACCTTACGGGAAAAGAAGAAATTCCGGTTCCTGAGAAACGAAGAAAAGCAAAAGGAAAAATTAAACTAAATAAAGCTTACAAATACAATATCAAAGGAGTAGATGTTACATTTCCTTTAAATAATCTTGTTTGTGTTACGGGAGTTAGTGGTTCGGGAAAGTCAACTTTAGTTAATGAAATTTTTTATCCTTTATTAAAAAGAAGATTAGACAATCAATCTATAACAGAAAGTTTTTTTGGGGAATTGAAAGGGGATATTAATGAAATCAAAAACATTGAGTTCATAGATCAAAATCCCATAGGAAAATCATCGCGTAGTAATCCGGCGACTTACGTCAAAGCTTTTGATGAAATACGGACACTTTTTTCACGAACTCCGGCTGCAAAAGCAAGAGGTTTGAAGCCTGGATACTTTAGTTTTAACACCGATGGAGGTCGATGTGAAGTCTGTGAAGGAGAGGGGATTATACGTGTGGAAATGCAGTTCATGGCGGATGTCGAATTAATCTGCGAAGAGTGTAAAGGGACAAGATATAAACGCGAAGCATTAGATATTTTATATCATGGTAAAAGTATAGCAGATGTTTTGGAAATGAGTATTGATGAAGCTTTCGAATTTTTTGGAGAAAAGCGAAATCGTCTAGAGGAAAAGATGATAGAAAAAATATCTCCATTCATTAAAGTAGGTCTAGGATATTTAAAAATGGGGCAAGCATCTTCAACAATGAGTGGAGGAGAGGCGCAAAGAATCAAATTAGCATCTTTTTTAGCTAAAGGATCAGCGATTCCTTCTACTTTATTCCTATTTGATGAGCCGACAACAGGCTTACATTTTCATGATATAAAGAAATTATTAACAGCATTTGATGAACTTTTAGAAAATGGACATTCGATTATTGTTATAGAACATAACTTAGAGGTTATCAAATATGCAGATTATATTATTGATATTGGTCCTGAAGGAGGAGACAAAGGTGGGCAAATTGTAGCAACAGGAACACCTGAAGAAATCGTAGCATGTTCTAAAAGTCACACGGGATATTTTCTAAAAGAAAAATTAAATGGATAATATTATTTATTGGATTTTGTTAATTCTTCCATTTCCTGTACAATCAATCTTGCCGCAATAGCAAGTTGTGTATAGTTTTGAGAACTGTTACCGAAGTTTGCTGCTGTTGTTTGCCACATTTTTAGGATGAGATCTTGTCCACTCATTTTTTCATCCGGTTGTATTTTATTAACAACTGCAGCAACATTGCTTGCTCCGGCGTGATAGACATGAAGAACAAATAATTTAAACCATAATTCATCTTCCTTATATTGAATCGGGGTCTTATCTAAAATCTTCTTAGCCTCAGGAATACAGACGTTTTTGATAAGCTGAGAAGCACCAAAAGCACTTCGTTTAAAATCAGCTCTTTCATCTTTGTATCTTGAAACAATCAAACCTTGTGCACGAGCAACTTTAGGCATCAATTGAAATGGACCGTAAGCACCTGCTCGTGATTTTCTAATTTTTCCGGGACTTTCAATCAAAAGAATTGATTTTGCATACCACGGATCAACATCATTTTTAGCAAATTCAATCATTCCTTCCGTTAAAGTGGGAATGACTTCATCAAATCGATAGAAATCTCTTTTTCCTGTAGTAAGAAATATTCTGGCTTCTTCATCTAATCCTTTTGACTCACGGATAGCTGTTCGAATGGAATCTTTTTGCTCGTCACTATATGAATCCCATTCTTCCAAAGACATTGTTTGAATAATTTCTCTCGTAGCTGCAATGTTGATGACACAACTATCAGGAGAAAGACACATGATTTTTTTCCAAAAGATTGGTTGTGCAAATTGATTCCAGCATTCTGATATTATTTTCTTTTGATCTTCAGCATCAGCGTATTCTACCATTGATTTAATTTCAGGGAGTTCTTTTTCAAATGAGGCATTCGGCTGCGCACATGATAATACGGGTAGTAGAAGAGAAAAAGAGAATATAATTTTAAACATTTTTTTATTGATTATAACGGTTTAACATTTCAATGGTTACTTAATATCGAGCAAATCCAAATAATCGAGGAGACCAATAACTCGAAGTTTCAATATTTGTTGTTACGATACCTTTGGAAGAACTTGCATGAATCATTGTTAAAGGAGAAGTACAAGTAATTATTCCTACATGGTGAATTTTTCCTTTATGCTTGAAAAACACAAGATCACCCGGTTGTATTTTTTTCTCACTTATTTTTTTGCCTTTTAGATATTGTTCGTGAGCGGTGCGAGGTAAATCTTTATTTAATTTTTTATAAACATATAAAGTGTAGCCGCTACAATCAAAACCTTCGGGAGACTCTCCTCCCCATAAATAAGGTGTACCTATAAATTTTTGAGCATAAATAAGTAACTCTGATTGATGGTGAGCAACAGGTGTTTTTCCCTCATTAAGTTCAGTTGGGGGTGTATTTTTAGAATCTGAAAAAAAGGATGAAAGTAATTTTTGAGCATCTTCTTGCTGAGTATATAGTCCCTTATCTTTGAGTGTTTTAGTTTGATTTTTCAAAAAAGTATTGACATGAGCTAATTCCTTACTTTTGTTTTGAAAAAGTTTTTGTCCTTTTTTATTTTGTTTGATTTCAGTTAACAAATTAAAAGCATCGTTAAAAGCCGTTGGATTTTTTTTAAGCCAATATTGATTTTGAGCCATATAGATTAAACTCAAAGCTCGATAAAATTTATGTTCGACAGAAGAATCATACTCTGGTTTATCTAATAAAAATCCGGACTTCCGATATACTTTGCGATAATGTCCTTGTTTAAAAAGTAATTCTAACTTCTGAATAGCTTTATCTTGCCCCCATGAAATAGAAAATGAACCAACAAAAATAAATATGAATAAGATTCTTTTCATTATCATTAGAGTTTGTTTTATTCAAAAATAAAATGTTTGTTTGTTGAATAATTCAACAAAAACAAAAATCAATCCACATTACGTTGTTAGCTTCTAAATTATTTTTTTGATAAATTATTTCAAAATAGGGCTAATTTTTATTAATTTATTGCGTTATTTGGTGGTCTGGTTTTTGGAGAAGGAGTTTAAAAAAGAAAGAATGATGAAAAAATATATTATTTTATTCTGGATAGGGTTTTCAGGGGCAGTTTATGCACAAGGAAACGATGAGTTGAATGTTCAAAGACAAAAGTTAACGGAAGCGATTACTTATATTGACGGTCTTTATGTTGATGATGTAGATAATAAAAAAATTGTGGATGCTGCAATTGTTACAATGTTAGAGGAACTAGACCCGCATTCCACCTATATTCCTAAAGAAGAAGTTCAAGAAACCAATCAATCCATCAATGGAAGTTTTGTTGGGGTTGGAATTCGCTTTCAGATTTTAAAAGACACACTTACGGTTGTACAAACAATTCCGGGAGGGCCTTCCGAGCGGGTAGGACTTTTAGCCGGAGATAAGATTATAACTGTTAATGATGAGAATATAGCAGGAATAGGTTTAAAAAATAGTGGGGTAAGAAAACGTTTACTCGGAGAAAAAGGTTCTAAAGTGAATCTTTTAATTCTCCGAAAAGGAAAAGAGAAACCATTGAAATTTACAGTAACAAGAGATGTTATTCCTCTTCATTCGGTTGATGCAGCATATATGGTTACCGATAAGACGGGGTACATTAAATTAAACTCTTTCTCGAAAACTTCATTAGAAGAGATTACAAAAGCTATAAAGGAATTGGAAAAACGAGGGATGAAAAATTTAATTTTAGACTTGCAATCTAACGGTGGAGGATTGTTATATACAGCAAGAGACATTGCAGATCAATTTTTATCGGGTGATAAATTGATTGTTTACTCTGAAGATAAATGGAAAAATAGACGAAATTTGCGTGCTGGAAAGAAAGGTTTATGGGAAAAAGGACGTTTAGCTATTCTTGTCAATGAATTTTCAGCGTCAGCAAGTGAAATTGTATCAGGTGCAATTCAAGACTGGGATAGAGGAGTCATTGTAGGTAGAAGAACTTTTGGTAAAGGATTGGTACAACGTCCACTTAATTTATCAGATGGTTCAATGATTCGTTTGACAATTGCCAGATACTATACGCCTAGTGGCCGTTATATCCAAAAACCGTATGAAAAAGGAAAGGGTAAAGATTATGACAAAGATTTGAAAAAAAGATATGAACGAGGAGAGTTTGTCAATAAAGATTCAATTCAATTTCATGACTCGGTTGCGGTTTATACTTTAATAAAGAAAAGAAGAATACATCAAGGTGGAGGAATTATGCCGGATGTTTTTGTTCCAATGGACACTTCTTCTTTGACAGATTATGTGTCAGGATTACTCCAAGGAGGACATGTCAATTCCTTTGCATTGGATTATGTCAATGAAAATAGAAAAAACTTATATAAGTTATATCCGAACTTTGAAACTTTTGATAAAAATTTTAATTCCGAGGAATTAATGGACGATTTGTTTGAATACGCTCAAAAATCAGATACATCAATGGTTTTTAATAAAGAAGAATATCAAAAAGATAAAGATTTTTTACAAATGAGATTAAAAGCCGTTTTAGCACAAAATCTATGGGGTTATGAGGAACTATATCGTGTGATTAATAAAGAAAATGAAGTTCTTCAAAGAGCCATTGAGGTTATTGAATCCGATGAGTATAAAAAAATAGGTGTACAAGAATAAAAAAAGAATACAATGAGAAAATTAATAATCTTATTTACAGGAACATTATTACTTTTTTCTTGTGGTGAAGAAATAGAGAAAAAGGAAGGAAAAGTAGTTTCTAAAATTGCAGCCGGAACAGAAACAGAGGAAGAATTAAAAGAAAGGTTGGCTAAAATTAGAAAAGAGGAGGAGGAAAAATTGCGAAAAGAACGGGAAAATCAGACAACACTAAAGTTTGACCGTTTAAAGCATGATTTTGGAGAGGTAAAAGCGGATACGGATTGCATTACGGATTTTATTGTGACAAACACTGGTGATAAACCATTGATTATACAAGATGTAAAAGCAAGTTGTGGGTGCACAACACCCAAAAAACCGCTTAAACCAATTGCGCCGGGAGAGTCTGATGTGATAGAAGTAAAATTTCATTCCAAGCCGGGACAAAAAAATGAGATTAAAAAGACTGTAACGGTTACGGCAAATACACCTGAAAAAATACATCTTCTGGAAATTAGAGCTTTTGTAAAATAGGAAAAATATTTGAAGTGTAAAAGTTGTGGCTATGCCAAGTATGCTTAATAAATAATTAAAAATTCATGTAAAAAAAGCCGAAATTTATTCGGCTTTTTTTAGGTTATTTACTTAACTTTCTTTTTTATCCAAATAAAATATTCCTCCAATTAATCCGAGTAGTATGATTGTTCCAATAATACTCATGATATTTGCCATTTTGTATGTCGCAGATTCATAAATGAATTCTACTTTGTGTTTTCCTTTTTCAATTTCAGCGCCTCTTAATAGATAATTCACTTTTAAAATATCTTGTTCTTTTCCGTCAATTAAAAATTTCCAGTTTTCTGGGTAGTAGATTTCAGAGAATACAACCAATTGTTTATCAGGGACATTAATTTCATAAATCAGATGATTGGGTTTATATTGGATGAGTTTGTATTCGCCTTCTCCACGATATTTCTTTTTAGAAACTTTTGAAGCATCTTTCTGAGTTAAAATGACTTCTTTTTGAGGTTCAAACACATCTGCTACATATATTTTAACAAGTTTTTTGAATGATTGAGCCGTGTCTAAATCTAAGGAGAAATCGGGAACAAGATCTCTTTTACCATGGATGTCTTCAACAAGATATACCGTCATTCCTTCATTCATTGCAGGTGACAATTGAATAGGTGTAGAGTCGCCTTTGTTGATATAAAATATCTTTTCGGCACCATAGACGGTTGTATTTCCTACTTCTTGATGGTTTACAACAAGTCTCCCTTGTCCGGTTTTTTCAAGATGATAACTTGTTCCCAGTGCTCTAATTTCATCATCAGGAGTATTCTTAACTTTAACTTCTTTGACAAACCAAACAGGTCCTAATGAATTCGTGTTAGGTATTGTATTGTCTCCTTGTAAGAAATATTTAATATTCAGGATATTAAAAATCTTGTTGTTTCCTTTTGCAATATGAAATTCAAATAAGTTTTGTACATTCCTGAGTTTTGCACCATGATACCCTCCAAAATTTTTGTGAAAATATGAAGTACGAGAACTACCCCAAGGGTTATCATAACTAAATACACGATAATTGCTGGCAAAATTTAATTCGGAAAAACGATAAGAATCAATGATTCTGTTTCTAATAGCTCCTGAAATTTCTTCTTCATTTGCTTTTTGTTTTCCAAGACTTTCTCCTGTTTCGATTACTTTTTTTAGCTCAGGATTTATTTTAACCTCAGATTCCAATATCTTATAATCAGCAGGTGTTGCAGCAATAGGATACATTGCTTCTTCTTTTGGTATCCAATATTTATACTTACCGGAAGCTGTTTCTTCGGAGTTAAGATAATTAGAGCTAACCCCCATTAAATCAAATAAAACTAGAATAGACAGACCTATAAAAATAAGAATAGAGGAGATTGATGTATAAAAAATAAGCCCGATGAATAAGATTGCTAATACCGTAAATAAAATAGAGCGCTTCATTGAAAATAAGAAAATTTCATGTCGCACTTCTTTTACTTCGTTTAAACTACTTTCAAATCGTTGTACTTCCGCATCTACAATTTGTTTAATGTGTGCAGGATTGTTTTTATCAATGCCGTTTTCTTTAAGTTGTGCTTCGGGAATACTTTGTAATTGTTTTTTTACTTCGGTTTCTATATTTTCTAATCGGGTTTGTTCTGAAGAAGAGGTGTAACCATCTCCAAGCCCTGTCAAAGTGAGTAGTATCAAGAAAGCTAAAAAAGCTCCCGAGGTGATAAGAAATTTTCGTTTTTCTTTAACAATTTCCTCTCTTTTTTGATATAATTCGTTTAAGAAAAGAACAGCAATAAGAGGGACAATAAGTTCTAATAATACCATAATGATAGTTACTGTTCTAAATTTATTGTAACCGGGAATATGTTCAATAAAAAAGTCGGTGAGTCCCATAAAGTTCTTCCCCCAAGAAAGCATTAATGCTAAAATGCCAACACCTAGCAACACCCACTTTCGGTTATCTTTAAGAAAAACCAGTCCTAAAATCATTAAAAATACCATGACAACACCAAGGTAAACCGGCCCGGATACAAAAGGTTGTTCACCCCAGTAAGCTGTAACAGGTGCTTCGAAAAGTTTCTTTTTTTCTGCAAAAGTTCTGTCAGACTCTTCAATGAGTTCTTTAAATTCAGAATTGGCCAACCCAACGGATGAACCTCCTTTTACGTAAGGTGATATTAAAGTAAAAGATTCACCGATTCCGTAGCTCCAATTAGTGATATAATCTTTATCAAGACCTTCCGTTTTATTTTGAATAGGAGTCCCGTCAGGATTAATCGTTAAATCATTTCCCCCTCGTATGGTATGCTTTGCATATTCTTGTGTCATACTAATATTACCCCAATTAATAAAAAGAGCAATCAAATATGCCCCGATAAGTAATCCTGTTGTTTTGATAAATTTTGGAAGTTCTTTTCCTTTTACATGAAGATATAATTCATAAAGCCCCAAGAAAAACAATAGAATACCTAAGTAATAAGTCACTTGTAAATGATTGCTGGCAATTTGAAATGTCATAAATAAAGCGGATAATGCCACTCCCCATTTCCAATTATTACGATAAGCCATAATAAAAGAAGCAATGACGGGAGCCATTAAAGCCACAGTGATTGCTTTGGAGTTGTGACCTGCCTGTATGATGATAATCTCATAACTTGCAAAAGCAAAAGCAATTGCTCCTAAGAGACCGATGATAGGTTTAATTCGCAATACCAGTGAAAGGATGTAAAAACCAAGTAGGTGGAGCAGAAAAATACCGGAAGGGCCTCCCATAAAACTAAAAAAGCCTCTAAGTATTTGCTGAAAAATATTTCCTTTATAGATGACTGAAATTTGTGTAGCAGGCATACCACCAAACATAGAATTGGTCCAAAGCGGTTCTTCTCCATTAAATTTCTCTCGATGTTTTTGAATTTCATGAGACATCCCTTTATACTGTTCAATATCATGTTGTTTTAAAGTGTAACAGTTAAATTG
>JALWNR010000696.1 GCA_027083715.1 Bacteroidales bacterium | reverse complement strand
AATAGAAATTTCTTCCATAGAAATTAATGAATTTGGTGAAATTAAAGATAAAAAAAGCTTTCAGGTAGCCGATACCCACCCTAACGGATTAAGAATAAAGTTTTATAAAAACTCAATGGAAAGTCAGCAAAAGCTGTATTATTTTCCGTTTGATTTATCAGATGAGAATTTAAAGGATTATCCTGAGTTTTTATTGTTTTTAAATAATTTTGGAGCTAAAAACACTTTCCTTAAATCTGCTTCCTATTTATTGCATCACGATGATTTTAAGATTATCAGAACATTTATTTTAAAACAAAGTAAGATAATTTTGCAAGACGATTCTGGCATTCCGTTTGATATCCTTAAAAACTTTGGTTTTGGCGTCAAACTTTTTGGAAATTATACACGTACAATAAAAGTTTTTTCTGAAAATTACCAAGCTGATTTACAAAAAGAACTGGAGTTTAGGAAAGTTCCTCCATTAAACTTTAAAATTGGGTATAACAGTTGGGAAAATGAAACGGTTTTAATGCTGGCTGAGAAAGGCAAATCCGTTTCTAGCCAACCAATTACCTATAAAAAAGAAAAGGAAGAAATCATTTACAAAGTACAATTTAAAAAAAAAAAAAAAAAAATACCGCTTAACTCTAAAAAATTTAAAGGCTTACCACCTGTTGACTATTATTTTAATGATGGATTTTATAAATACACAATAGGCAAATGTTCCAGCCCCGAGGAATGTGCTGAATATATGAAAATTGCTATCGAAAAAGGGTACATCGATGCTTTTATAGTGGCTTTTTATAAAAAAAATCGTATAACACTCGAAAAAGCAGAAGAAATCCGTAAAAATAAAAAATAACTTAGCTAACATATTGATAATCAATATTTTGTGTTTTCACATAGGCGTTTTTGGCTTTCTTTTATACATGAAATTTGACATCTTTAATTTGTTTTTTTATAAATTTTCATTAAATTTTTCTAATTATATTTGACACTTATAAAATAATAATTAGTTTTGCGTAGAATAATTATGTATTTTCATACAAAAATGAACCGGATTTTAGAACTGATATTCATTTTTGTCGCGTTCACAGTTTCCGGTATTGCTCAATCACAATATTTGAGTTCGGAAATAAAGTCTTTACTCAGTGTAAACGATAAAAAAGAAATCGAAGAGGCTGAAAGATTAAGGGCTTATGGGGATGAATTGATGCTTGAAGCAAAAAAAATGGAAAGTAAATACATGATTCATTTTGATAATAAGGAAGATTATCGAACTGAAAATATTAACAAATTGAGTTCTCAAAAGCTTGATGTATTTAAAAGTGTAACACGAAAAAAAATAAGGGCAAGTAATCAGTATGGAAATGCCAATGTAATTATGATTGCAATCTTAAATAAAAATATAGATAAACATATTGATGCTTTGAGCGATTCCGAGTTAAATCTAATTCTAGATTTATCCGAAACAAGCACTGATTTATTGAAAAAAGGTAGAAACCTCAGGGGAAAATCAATGTCAATGAATAATGAACTATTGGCTTATCCTTATTTGATAGAAGCCGACAGTATCGAAAATTTAGCGCTGAACAAATTAAAAGATGCTTATGCAATAATTATGAAACCGAATGTAATACATAAGGAAAAAGCATATCAGACAGATAACATTCAAAATATTAACAGCAATACAAAAGTTTATTATCGAATACAAATAGCAGCTTCGGCAACTAATTTATCCATTGAGCAATTAAAAAAAATATATCCTAATTTATCCATAATTAGTAGTGAATATGAAAACGGATGGTATAAATATTCAATACGAAAAAATTTTAAATCCTACATAGAAGCCTCTAAATATAAAAATATAATTGATGTGGAAGGAGCTTTTATAATTGCTTATATAAATGGTAAAAAGGTTCCGGTTACAGAGGCTATTGAACAAGAGAAAAACTAAGCATTCATTGTGATTATTGCATATCGGATTAATAGGGGGAAATTTTTTTCCGATTTAGCTTAGTGAAAAATGTTCCGGGAAACCGGAGCCCGTAAACATGGCTTTTTTACCGTTGACTTAAAAGAAGATGAACAGGGCAGCCCAAAGGTCACAGAGATTAACATTCGTCACGTTGCCTTTACTCAGTGTTTTGCTGCCGGCGGTGCCAATTTTGCCGAGGATACAATCAGACTATTGGATAACGATCCGACATTTGACACCAGCTTCAAACTGTATGAATTTGAACCGGATCTTATCTTTCTGCGTGATGTTGATGAGACACCGATTCTTATGCGTGAGTCAGAGCTTTTAAGAACCGTTGAAAAATAAGACAACGCATTTTAATAAACCTGCTGTTTCCATCACATGCATAGCCATCCTTCTGCGGGGTGCCTGTACAGTATTTTTCATCTTGATGCCTGGCTCACTATATCCGAATCGCCCCGTCAGGCAGATATCATTG
>JALWNR010000695.1 GCA_027083715.1 Bacteroidales bacterium | reverse complement strand
TAAAATTTTTAAAACAAAATCGTTAAAATAAATTATTCTAGACGCAGATTACACAGTGAAACACTGTTCTTTACTACGCAATTAAAAACTTATATCTCCTTTCATGACTTATATGCTTAAACTCCTCCTAAAAAGTTAAAAAAGGTTAAAATTTGTATAATAAACTTTAAAATGTTTGTTATTAATTCACACATTAATAAATTTGCTAAGCTTTAAAAAAACGGATAATAATTTCAAATTATGGAACAATCAATAAACATTAGAGAATTAAACGAAAGAATTCAGAAAGAAAGTGAAATTATCGACCTGATTACCATGGAAATGAATAAGGTAATCATCGGACAACAACATTTGGTTGAAAGTCTGTTAATCGGTTTGCTTTCAAAAGGGCACATTTTACTTGAAGGTGTGCCGGGTTTAGCAAAAACACTGGCTATTAACACTTTGGCAGATACAGTGGATGCTAAATTCAGCCGTATTCAGTTTACACCGGATTTATTACCTGCCGATTTATTGGGTACTTTAATTTATAGTCAGAAAAATGAAGAGTTTATTGTAAAAAAAGGACCTATTTTCTCAAATTTTGTTTTAGCGGATGAAATTAACCGTTCTCCGGCAAAAGTACAAAGTGCTTTGCTTGAAGCCATGCAGGAAAAACAAATTACTATTGGTTCGGAAACATTTCGTTTGGAGGAGCCTTTTTTAGTACTTGCTACGCAAAATCCGATAGAACAAGAGGGTACTTATCCCTTACCCGAAGCGCAAGTTGACCGCTTTATGCTAAAAGTAATCATCAATTATCCAAAATTTGAAGAAGAAAAGCTGATTATTCGTGAAAATTTGAATAAAACATTTCCTAAAGCAAGTAAAGTGCTTACGGCACAAGATATTATCAATGCACGTGAAGTGGTTCGTGATGTATATATGGATGAAAAAATTGAAAAATATATCCTAAGTATTGTATTTGCCACACGATACCCTGACCAATACGGATTGGAAAAATATAAAGAGTTGATTAGCTACGGAGCATCACCTCGTGCAAGTATCAATTTAGCTTTGGCATCAAAAGCTTATGCATTTATTAAACGAAGAGGTTATGTAATACCGGAAGATGTTCGTGCAGTTTGCCATGATGTAATGCGACATCGAATTGGTTTAAGCTACGAGGCTGAGGCAGAAAATATTACACAAGAAGAAATAATCAGCGAGATATTGAATACCATTGAGGTACCTTAATAGTGAAAAGTTAAAAGTAGAAAGAGGAAAGGTTTATAGCTTCTAATTTAATTATGATTTGCAAGCTCTAACAATATAACAATCTGCCGATGGGCAGACAAGTTTTAACCATTTAGCCATTTATCAATTTAACAATTAAGCAATGAAACTAATATTTGAAATAAAAGGCGATGAACGCCGCTGGGAAGTTTTGCTGAAAGATTTTATTGGCGAAAAGCTTTATGAAAAAGCACATGTTGAATACGATGCCACTGCAAAAAATCACCAGGCACGTGTTCAGTTTTTAGAATACAAAAACAAGCCTGAATTAATTAATAAATTAAAACAAAGCGACAATATTATTTCAGCTTATTTAATTGATAATAAAAAGATTATTGAAACAATAAAATAAAATGGAAACTTCCGAACTTTTAAAAAAAGTACGAAAAATTGAAATAAAAACCCGTGGTTTAAGTAATCAAATTTTTGCGGGAGAATACCATTCTGCCTTTAAGGGGCGTGGTATGGCTTTTAGCGAAGTTCGTGAATATCAGTATGGTGATGACATTCGTAATATTGACTGGAATGTAACCGCACGATTTAGTCATCCTTATATCAAAGTTTTTGAAGAAGAACGGGAATTAACAGTCATGCTTTTGATTGATTTAAGCGATTCAAAAGAATTTGGAACACAAAAAATGCTTAAACGTGAGATAATGACTGAGCTTTCGGCAGTTTTGTCGTTTTCGGCTATTCAAAACAATGATAAAATCGGGGTAATCTTTTTCAGTGACAGAATTGAAAAATACATTCCACCCAAAAAAGGACGGAAACATATTTTACGAATTATTAGAGAATTAATCGATTTACGTCCGGAAAGCAGAAAAACCAATATTGCCGAAGCATTACGTTATCTGACCAATGTACAAAAAAAACGTACTACGGCATTTTTAATCTCAGATTTTATTGATGAAGGTTTTTCCGATGCATTAAAAATTGCAAACTACAAACACGATGTAATTGCTTTACAAATTTGTGATGAACGAGAAAAAGAACTTCCCGATGTTGGCTTAATAAAGGTGAGAGATGCTGAAACAAACCGGCAAATTTGGTTAGATACGTCTGACAAAAATATCAGAAAACAATACCGTAAAGTTTGGGAAAAAGCACAACAAACATTAAAAGAAACTTTTACAAGAGCAGGAGTAGATTACACACAAATTTGTACGGATAAAGAT
>JALWNR010000694.1 GCA_027083715.1 Bacteroidales bacterium | reverse complement strand
GTTCCGCCGACATATCCTTATATTTTTTACAAGCATAGCTTGTAAAGAGAAAAGTTCAAGGAACTCGTAACGAAGTAGATGCGTGAAGAGAATTTCAAGTACACCCAACCTTTAGCCTCATGAGCCGAAGGCGAATAAATTTGGGTGGTTTTACTTTGTCTTAAAAGCTGTTTAATATTTTAATATACAACAACTTACAATTGTACTAAGAACGGTGAACTGCGAAGCACCTCACCAAAGGTAATTTTGCGGGTTAAACCGGAACCATAGTATTTTAAATAAATTTATAATTTTGATTTAATAAGTATGCTAAAGCAAAAAGAAATAGTATTACCCGATTTTCGTAGAGGTTATCATCTGATAGACAATATTATTGAGGAAGAATTAAAAGGAATATTGCCTGAGACCGGGATGCTCCATATTTTTATTAAACATACATCGGCAGCAATTACGCTTAATGAAAACGCTGATTATTCGGTACGTGTTGATTTTGAAACTATTATGAATAAGTTAGTTCCTGAGTCTCAAAATTATTATACGCATACAACCGAAGGTGATGATGATATGCCTGCACATATAAAAGCATCGTTGATTGGAAATTCAATCACTATTCCGATTACTAACGGCAGGTTAAATATGGGGATGTGGCAGGGAATTTACCTGTGTGAGTTTCGTAACTTCGGAGGCAGTCGAAAGTTGGTTTTAACCGTGTATTCATAAATTTTATTATGATTGAAAAAATTCAAAAAACTCTTGACAAGTTTGATAGCCTATCCGAAGAGGAGGAAGAATCACTTTATGCTGAAATATTAAAATTTGCCGATGAACAAAATGATGAATTTGTAAATTTTCTTATGTCTTGTGAAAGAGATGATTACGGAATTTTAATTGATGCATTAAGTGCTGACACTAAAAAGTGGAGTAGTTTATTTTTTAATGAAATTAAACGAACTTTCTTGAAAGCAGACAATGATCTCAATCCGATAGATACAATTATGTATTTAGACGAATTTGTGTTTATAGAACCTGAAGAGTTTATGTATTGTAAAGAGCTTGTTGCTTTTTTAAAACAATATTTAAAGCATAGACTTCCTGTTTTTAGATATTGGGCTCTAAGTTTAATTGCTGATTTTATGAAAACATCTGATATTTTATTACTTAATTTGCTTGAAAATAATTTGAATGATACTGATTGGCGTATAAGATATTGGGCATACACATATTTAACTGAAATTAAAGGAAAAGGTAGGTATAAGCTCTCTTTAGTTGACCGAATCAAATCAAAATTGAAGGCTCCTTATCGTTTTGATTGAGTACAAATTTAATCTTGATATTTGAAATTCTGCTTGAAAGGATTAACTTTACCCGTCAAAATTTGAAAGTATTTCTATAATTAAAAAACATAAACAAATGAAATCAATTTTCAGACTACTTTTTGCGCTATTTTTACTGATGTTATAATCTACAAACAGCAATGCACAACAAAATGAAATTAAAATTTATAATCCCAAAGCTGATGCTAACCGGCAAATTGCTGATGCCTTGGCAAAAGCACAAAAAGAAGGAAAGCATGTATTTTTGCAAATCGGAGGCAACTGGTGCGCGTGGTGTGTAATGATGCATAAATTTTATACCTCGGATCCCAAAATTGATTCAACTTTAAATGCTAATTATGTGGTAGCTATGATAAATTATAGTAAAGAAAATAAAAATTTGGATATTTTGGAACGTTTGGAATATCCACAACGTTTTGGTTTTCCTGTAATTGTAATATTAGATGCCTCCGGCAAACGCCTTCATACACAAAATACAGTTTGTTTGGAAAAGGGCAGAGGCTATGATCAAAAAAAATTCATAAACTTTTTATACAATTGGTCTCCGGCAGCCTTAAATCCTGATAATTATAAAAAATAACAATGCTAACTTAGCTTTCGTAAGTTTCCAAACTTCACTTTATAATATCGATAATAAACTGATCTACAAAACAAATGCTCACTGTTTTTTTAACTGCGTTAAAAATCTAATAGAAACACAGATTGGACTGATTTTACAGATTAACACAGATTTTTAAATACTCATATTTGCGTAAATCTGTGTTTATTTGCTTTTGAAAAATATCAATTATATTCAATACCTTTTTCTTTTAGTATTTGTTCAATGCTCTTTTTTACTTTCTGCACTTTTTCATATTGCATATTGTTAAAAGAAAGTTTGAAAAGTTCGGATTGATTGTTTTCAAAAAGCAAATATCCGGCTTTTAGACTTACTTTTGTTATATTTTTCCATAAAAAAACCTTTTCTTTTTTTAAAATATGTGGTTTGTATTTGATATAGTCGTGATTAAATATAAAATAAGCATCGCCAAATAATGTTAAGAAATTTTTTCCTGTATATATACTATACAAACCGATTACTCCATACAGAGACCAAAAGACTACAAAAAAAAGTTGTGTTTTTTCTATGA
>JALWNR010000693.1 GCA_027083715.1 Bacteroidales bacterium | reverse complement strand
AAGTTAATTTATAAATAATTTTCTTTAACAAACGATAAAATTTTCTTCGGAAAGGATAAGACACAACCATTCTGTTCTCGAGTGCAGGTCGATATGGTTCATCAATATAATAAGGACTTTCCGGATTTTTTTCCTTAGGCGATAAGGGTTTATCGTATAAAACATCAGCCCAATAAACCAACTCAAATTTAGGAAGATTTACTTTGAGTCCTTTACTTTTAAACCCTTCTTTAATGGCTTTAATAAAGCATTGCTCCAATAACTCCTTTGGTGGTTTATTCCTTAATCCGTGAATTGCAATAATAACTTTTGCCATTTTATTTATTTTCGTCTTATTAGTACAAAAATAAAATTTAAAACGGATTTACACAGGTAAATACAGAAGTCTTTTAGTCAAAATTTGCACTAAAATTAGGTTTAAGACTGTCCGGCAGATAGTTTCCGCTCTTTTTTCTTAGAATATACCCAAGCATCAAAAGCAAGGATTAACAGATACTACTGCATATTATTGTCATACCAAGCCTCGTTGTTTTTTCTAAAACTACGTTAAAATTTTAACTCATACAACACGATATACCCAACATGACACTACTTTTTTAATTATTTGCTAACAATATACGTTCAAATATAGCCATAGTTTTTTTACAAAAATCTCGGGTTTCCGACTTTTTATTTGATAAAATTAAATTTATATTATGTGTTATAGGAATACCCATATAAAAAAGCGTAACATCATCAACAGAAATATTTTTACTCCACAAACCTTCTCTTATTCCATCAGTAATAATCTTTCCTACTAATTCTCGTTGCATATTAAAAATATGATTTAATTTTTTCATCATTTCCAAATCATTGGCATGTGATGCCTCGGTAAAAAGCAAAATAGTTATTCCATTATGTTCGGTTAAATATTTAATATTTGAACAAATAAACTGGAATAATCTTTTATTCGGTGCCAAGTTGCCATAGGCTACATCGTGCAATTGTCCAAGCATATCATTAGATACATCATCAATAATTGAACTAATAATATCTCTTTTCGATTTAAAATGTCTAAAAATTGCTCCTTCGCTTAATCCTGTATATTTTGAAAGGTTTTTTGTAGATATTGATTTAATACCTTCTTTAACAATAATATCAAATACTGCTGCTTTTATTTCTTTTTGTCTTATATCTGTGGGTTTTCTAGTCATTGTAATCTATTTTAATATGCTATATTGTTATTTTTTGTGCTAAAATTAATATATATTTTTATGTTTCTGCAAAAATGCGGCTTTAGCATTTATAACTTTTTTATTTTCCGGAATTTTATTTTCGATAATATCGTAATATATATCAGCAATTTTCTTAAATACTATCGATTTTGGATGTAATTCATCGTGCCAGTAAAATCCGTATTTTTTATGTTTAAGTTGCTCATAAAATGATGTAAACCCCCGAATATCAACATGATAAACATTATTGTATTCTTTACCAAATTCAATAAGCATCTCATTCATTTCAAATATAATTGTTTTAACAATATCCTGTTCTGTTTGTTCATCCACAATACCATTCATCATTAAAGGCTCTTTAAGCCAGTTGCCGTTTGAAAACAGCAAAGCACTTCCAAATTTTCTTTTGTACGAAGGAATTGCATAATCATATCCTTGGGTGATAATTTTAGTTTGCTTAAACTTTTCAGGATTTACTTTTTGCAATGACTCAAAAAGAATAGCATATTCTATTTTTAATGATGCAAGAAAACGATAAGTATTTTTATTCAGATACCTTCGTCCATTTACAATTTGATTTAAAAGAACAGTATCAATAGGATTTACAATACTATGAGTAGAGCTTAAATTAGCTTTTGAATAATAAAGTAATCTGTCTTTTACATATTCTTTATATTTAATAATTTCAGGATTATTTTTTTTAAGCGGTTCTAATAATAAAAAGTTAGACAATCGGTCATCACCTAAAACATCATTACCCCCACCACTAATAATAAAAATATCCGGTTTTATTTTCATATAGTCATATTCATATTGTAAGCTTGAAATCATATTTGCAATCCAATCGCTTCCATGGGCATGCGAATATACAGCAAGATTAGGCTCCTTTACTAAATAATCAGTAATATCCTTTAAAAAAATCGGATATTCAAACCATGAATCACCTTCAATCAAAACTACTTTATTATTCGGATATTTTTGTCGATCTCTAAATCCTTTCTTAATCTTTTTATGATATTTTTTTATCTTTTTTTCATTTGCCGATTTATTTAAGGTTCCGATAAACCCATCGTAAGCATGAGATTTATTAAGCATAAATGAGTTTTTACCAAAAAATACGGAGTGAATTATTTCATTCATTTGTAAAAAATCAACATTTTCTAAATGTTCGTTTAAACGTTTCCAGTTTGGTGCGTCATAGCTAATAAAACTATTTGGGTTTATCCAAAGTGAGTCTAACAACCTGCTTACAAC
>JALWNR010000692.1 GCA_027083715.1 Bacteroidales bacterium | reverse complement strand
ATAAAACAATTTCCCTGAATAATTTAATCTTGTTCTCTTCGTTTTAAAATTTTAGTGTAATTTTGTTTTTAGAAATAGTATAAAATTAAAAATTATGAAAAAAATAATTTATTTAATATTATTTGTTTTGTTTGTTAATACAGCCGGTATTGCGCAAAATATAGTAATTGCCGAACAGCCCAAAACAGTAGATGATTTTGTAACACTACGCAATGCCATTGCCACAACTCCCGAAGGCGGGGCAGCCATGTTTTTACTGGCTTTGAAAATCTATGCGGATAATCCCAAATTAGGTAAAAAATGTTTGGTAATTTCAGTACATAAATCGCTTTTGCAGGAAGGAAAAACCTATAAAGGCTACAAACTGGCAGATAGTGATATGGATTTAATCAAACGTAATATTGAAAACAATAAACTGATTCCAAATTCGTATATTGTGGGTGCAAATCCTGAAAACGGATATACTGTAAAACTCCCCTATGAATATGATTTATCGGTTAATCTAATTGGAAAATCAGAGGCAGGAACCAAGGTTATGGCAAAATCATCAGGAGCAAGCAATAAACGCTCAATTGTTGTTAAGAAAAATAATAGGGGATACTGGAAAGCTACAATATGGACTTCAATACTTGCTGATATCAAGCCTCCGGTAGAAGATGATGATTTGTAAAAAACAGATGCTGGAAACTGAGAAATGCTTACTGGGTTCTGGGTGTGCAATAAATGAATATTGAGTGTTGTATATTGCGTATTGAATATTTGGTAATTAGTAACTGGTAATTGATCATTAGTTATTGGTTACTGGAAACTGAGGGCTGTACTGCCGGAAAAATCTTTATTTTTCAAAAATCAGACAATTTATGGGCAATCACTAATTAAAAAAGGATGAAAAAATTTTCGCATTTGTTTTAAATAGCTTACATTTGCGCAAATTTTTGGAAACATTAAGCATAAAATATATTATGACAAAGAAAAAACACGAACAAGCATCTGATGCTATTGAAAATGTTGAAGAAGTACTAAGTAGAAGTGAACAGTTTATTGAAGATAATCAAAAGGTTATTACAGCTGTTATTGTTATAATCATTGCCGTTGTAGGTATTTATATGGGATATAAAAAATATATTCTGGAGCCTAAAGAAGGAAATGCTCAATCACAAATGTTTGTGGCAGCTCAGTATTTCGAACGCGATTCATTTAATTTAGCATTGAATGGTGATGTGAATTATCCGGGATTTTTGGCAATTATTGATGATTATTCAGGAACCAAAGCTGCCAATCTTGCCAAATATTATGCAGGAATTTCTTATTTGCATTTAGGGTCTTTTCAAGAAGCTATTAATTATTTGAAAGATTTTAAATCAGAAGATAAAATGTTAAAACCTATTGCAATGGGTGCAATTGGCGATGCATATATGGAATTGGATAATAAAGCCGAAGCTGCCAAATATTATAAAAAAGCTGCCGAAGTTTCAAAAAATGACTTTACTTCTCCTATTTTTATGATGAAAGCAGGACAGGCGTATGAAATGTTAGGTAATTATGATGATGCACTGACAATTTATAAAGATATTAAAGAAAATTACGCAGCATCTGCCGAAGGTAGAGTTATTGACAAATACATTACTCGTGCTGAGAAAAAATTAAAATAAATTTTTATCGAATCTATAAGAAGGCTTTCTCTTTTTCGGAGAAAGTCTTTTTTGTTTCAGATATAGCTGGATCTTTTAACTTTCAACTAAATAGTATGGCAACAGCATTAAAAAATTTATCCGATTACGATATTAATTCAGTACCCGATGCTTCCGGTATGCGCTTTGGTATTGTGGTAGCCGAATGGAACAACGAAATTACCGAAGCATTGTATCTGGGTGCGGAAAAAACTTTATTAAAACACGGTGCTAAACAAGAAAATATTATAAAAAGATATGTTCCGGGAACTTTTGAGCTTACTCTGGGAGCACAACTAATGGCTGAAACGGGACAAGTAGATGCAGTTATTGTTTTAGGAACAGTGATTCAGGGCGAAACCCGACATTTTGATTTTATCTGCCAGGGAGTAACACAAGGTATTACCGAACTGAACATAAAATACAACTTACCTTTTATTTTTGGGGTTTTAACCACCGATAATAAACAACAAGCACTCGACAGAGCAGGTGGCAAACATGGAAATAAAGGTGATGAAGCAGCTGTTACTGCCATTAAGATGGTGGATTTGAAAAATAATATGATGGAATAATTGGTCTGTCTGGATATTGACGTTTGGGAGTATTGATTATCTTGCGTAGATATTGAGATTTGTGCTTTAGTATAGGGAAGTTAACCGCAATAATTACCTTCGGTGAGGTGCTTCGCAGTTCATGAAATTCTCTTTATGCAGATACGAGACACCGAATTCCGCCGACATATCTTTATATTTTTCACAAGCTATGCTTGTAAAGAGAAAAGTTCAAGGAATTCGTAACG
>JALWNR010000691.1 GCA_027083715.1 Bacteroidales bacterium | reverse complement strand
ACACTATTATAACACGCTGATTATTAGTATATTAATTTAAATTAATTATTTTAAATTTATAATTTAACAAACTGTTGATTGTAAATATTTCGCCAAAAATAGTGATAAAAGTTTAATTATAAATTATAATTTATAATTTATAAAATGAAGGCGCTAATAATCAATAAAATACAATAAAACTAGTTTAATTAAAAACAGTATTTATGAAAATAGCATTGGAGTTTCTTTTTTACATAAGTATTATTGTTGTTATTTATCTGATTATTCGAATTATTTTTGGATTAGGACAAAAAACAGTTTCAATTAAAAAAATCAATAAACTTTTTAAAAAAATTGATAAAAAGTACGAGCATTTTTTAGAGAAAAAAGTAAAAAATGTTTTCTTGGATAAGCAGAACCATAAAACTGAAATAACAAAACTTGCCGACTTATGTATTACAGTTTTAAAACCTGAAATTGACGGTATTTATGCTCTGGTACGTTTAAAAGCAAAACCGGACAGTGGAATTAATTTTTCATCGAAATATTTTGCCGGTGTAATTGCCCTCAGCGAAGCGCTAATGCTGCGCGACACAAAAAAATACAAACTTACGGCAAAAGATTATCAGGATTTTATCCAAGCTTTTAAAACCAATATTGTTTCAGATATAACTGAACGTGTTTATATTAATGAATTAGATGAGTAATCAAGGATTATTTTTCTTAGCATACTCAATCACATACTTCCAATCCTCTTCATAATAATCTTTTACAACTTTTAAGTCTTTCGGGTCAATAAGCGGTTCGCTGTTAAACCAAGTATCAGGTAATACTTTAGCAATATAAAGTGTTGAATAACGAATTAAATTTGTGTAGAAACGTTTTAACTGATATAAAAACGGATACTTCACATTATCTTTTCTTACACTGATAACTTTAGATACTGCTTTCAATGCTTTCAATTGTTTTTCACTGTATGATTTATGCTTGGTTTTTAGATTAACCTTTGTTTTATCATATTTCACGCCCATTATTCCGGCAATATAATCAAAAAAAGCCATTGGATCTTTTCTCAAATCATCATACAACAAAACTAACGGTTTTTTAGTAAACAGTTTTTCTACAATTTCAATATAATGAGTAAAATACAAGTCGCTTTTTTTAAAAATTCCTTTATCTTCTTTTAAACTGAAAAAGTCAGTAAAAGGAATAATGTGCCCGTTTTTAAAAAAACGACGATATTGTGAAGCAATCCAACTATCTTGACGACGAAAAACAACTATTACTTGTATATCCGGATATTTTGGAGCAAATCTTTTTAACTCTCTTTCAAATTGATGATCAAATTCTCTCGATATTAAAATTATATTTTTTTCTGATTTTTCAATAATCTCAAACACATTATTGTAGCGATACATCCTATGGATGTATTCTACCTCTTCGAAAAGCGGAAAAACTTTCTCTTGCAAATAGGTACTTGCAGTCTTACTTAAACCTACATGAAAAAATATTTGTTTCTCTGACACTTGCTCCATTATCATTTACATTTAATTAAGATACAAAGATATGGCAAATATCATATTTGCAAAAAAATTATTTGATTACTTCGGCAAACCGCTCACAAAGATGCACAATATCATCCACTCTTGCCAATCGGCTAATCCACATTTTAGGAATAGTGTCAAAGCCATAAGTCAGCCCTGCCAAGCCTCCTGCAATGGCAGCCGTTGTGTCCGTATCATGTCCCAAATTAACTGCTTTTAGCACCGTTTCTTTGTAGCTGTCGGCATTCAGCAAGCACCAAAGCGAAGCTTCAAGGCTGTGCATTACGTAACCGGATGATTCAATATTTTTTTCTGTTTCTTTATGAATATTTCCCGATAAAATTTTAAAAAAATGTGCTTGTTCGGATTTAAAATCCGGATTTTGTTCAATAAAAGTACTGAATTTCCGGTTAGCAGTCTTGTAAGCCGAAAACTTATCTGCACCTCCAATTAAATCAATAGCAAATTCAATATAATAATAACATGCCAGGGCTGAGCGTATATGTCTGTGCGTAATGGATGAAACTTCGTTTATCACACGGAAACGCTTTTCAACACCAAAATTTAAAGTATAAAAAGCCAAAGGCATAATGCGCATCAGCGAGCCGTTCCCATTTGCCCGCTCGCCTTTTTTGCCGGAGTTAAAAGGATCATTTGAAGCTTTATATCTGTTAAGACTTTCAGAGATGGTGATGCCAATATCAAAACGTTCATCGTGTGCTGTCCAGTATGCATTGTCCTTCCAGTTTACAAATAAATCGGCAATACGATGCAAATCATAGCTGTTTAATAATCCCTGCATCAGACAAAAAGTTAAAGAACTATCATCGCTCCATGTTCCGGGTGGCTGATTATAAGTTCCGTAGCCTTTCATATCAGTTACGGGATATTCTTTCAGATAGCTTCTGCTTTTAAACTCAACAGGTACCCCCAAAGCATCACCTACTGCC
>JALWNR010000690.1 GCA_027083715.1 Bacteroidales bacterium | reverse complement strand
AAATAATATTATTAAAATTAAAAACAGAGCACTATGGAAGACTTATTCAAAAAATTTATTTATACAGGTGTAGGTTGGATTTCTGTTACAACTGAACGTTTTAAAAAAGTGATTAACGATTTCATCAGCGATGGTAAAATATCAGAAGAAGAAGGAAAACGTATTATTGATGATTTGATTAAAAACACTGAAACAAAAAAAGACGAAATTGAAACTCAGTTCGGAAGTGTTGTTGATAAAATTATTAAATCGTTTAGCTTTGCAACAACAGCCGAAGTTGAAGCACTTGAAAAGAAAATTGCAGAACTGGAAGCGCTGGTTGCAAAAAAATCAACTGAAAAAACAGAAACTAAAACTACTACAAAAAAAACAGCTGCTAAACCAAAAACAACAGCCAAAAAGACGAACACAAAGAAAACGCAAAAAAAATAATTCAATACAAACAATAGAATACATATAACCACTTTGCCTTTTTATGATTCTATTGATTACCAATATTTTTGGAATGAGAGTAATACAATTTCAGTATTACTCTCATTCCTATTACTTTTATGCAAAGTAAATACTTATTAGCATATGAATAAAAATTTTACTTTGCAAAAGCAAGAAAAAAATTGTAAGTTTACAAAGCTGGCTGATTTTTTGCTGCAAAAGAGGTTTGCAATATATTCCATACGATGATACATATAAACCAGACAGTTAAAAATATTACGCGCCTGGGACAGGTAATTAACATCCTTATTAAGTATAGTTTTGAAGATGTTATTTCCAGCACCGGACTAAAACGCTTTGTATCCGCAAAAAAACAACTGTCTTGGCGACGTCAGGATAAATCTGTATTTGAATATACACGCTGGGAGCGCATTCGCATGGTAATTGAAGAACTGGGACCTTCTTTTATTAAACTGGCACAATTACTTTCAAATCGCCCGGATATTTTACCAGAACCCTTGATTTATGAGTTTTCAAAACTTCAAAGTCAGGTTCCTCCTTTTGATTTAGAAACTGCAAAAAAAATTGTAGAAGAAGAAACCGGAAAAAGTATTAACGAAATTTTTACCTATTTTGATACAAAAACTATTGGCTCTGCCTCAATAGGACAGGTATATAGAGCCGGTTTAAAGAATGGTGTGGACGTAGTTGTTAAAGTTCAACGCCCGGATGCATATAATACCATTACCACAGATATTTCCTTATTGAAAGATTTTGTCAGGTTAACAGAAAATTACTTTAAAACTTTAGGTATTTTAAATCCGCGCGAAATCGTTACCGTTTTCGAACAAACCATGCTCAATGAATTGGACTATACCATTGAAGCTAGAAACATTATGCACTTTCGCTATATTTTTAAAAATGAAACTAGAATTTACGTACCTAAACTTTTTAAAAAATATTCCAGTTCAAAAATTATTATTACAGAATTTGTTAGTGGGTGTAAAGTTACTGATATAAAAAGAATTAAATCATGGGGAATTGAACCTGAAAAATTGATAAAAAACGGACTGGATATTTATTTCTCTCAAATTTTTGAACATGGCTTTTTTCATGCCGACCCCCACCCCGGAAATATTTTAGCACGCCCTGATGGAAAAATTGTATTTATCGATTTTGGAATGGTAGGAAAGCTAAATCTTCATGAAAAATACAACTTCTCCTCCTTTTTTATAGCAATGGCTAACAGGCAGCCCCGAATTATGGCTAGTCATATGCTAAAATTAGCGGTAAAAGCAGAGGTGGATGATGTTCGACGATTAGAGCATGAAATGGAAATGCTTGTAGATGAATTTATCGCTTATAATTTTGAAAATCGTAATTTAAATGATTTAACCATTCGTTTACGAAAAATTGTTTACGACTTTAAAATGTCCATTCCCGGAACCATTTTTATTTTATTAAGAGCTTTGGCTATCCTTGAAGGAATTGGAAGAATAGTAGATCCGGAGATGCGGATTACCGATGAAGTTAAATCCTACGGATTTAAATTATTCAAAGAACAGTATTCTCCAAAAAATTTAAATTACGAAATCCAATATACTTTATCAAATTTAGTTTCGCTTCTTTACAGTGCACCAATTGATTTAAAGCTCATTCTAAAAAAAATAAAAAGTGGAAAAATTTATTCTCATACTGAATTGCATGGATTGGAAAATTTCAATCGACGGATTGACATTAATACAAACAAATTTGTATTAACCTTTCTTTTTGCCACCCTTTTTATTGGAGGAGCATTGATGTTAGAAACCCCAACTTCACAAATGACTTCTTTTTTGGGGATACCTTGGATAAGTTTTCTGAGTTTTATACTTGCTGCAATATTTGGTTTTGTATTATTAATTTATTTAATAAGAAACCGTAATTCACGAAATGATTATTAAACACTCTTTCTTCTGCTACAATTATTATCCTTCTACAAAAAACATCCTAATAATCAATTAGTTAGTTATTAGTAGAATAACAAAATTACGATACATTCACT